>CAZZZR010000286.1:0-2946 GCA_964658605.1 uncultured Caulobacter sp.
CGCTGCAGATCCTGCGCGACCATCCCGTCGACCTCGCCCTGGTCGACTTCCAGATGGCCCCCATGGACGGCGTGGTCTTCACGCGCCTGATCCGCACGGGGCCGGAAAGTCCCAACATCTACCTGCCGATCATCATGATGACCGGCCACTCCGAACGCTCCCGCGTGTGCGAGGCTCGGGACGCGGGCGTGACCGAGTTCGTGACCAAGCCGCTGACCGCCCGGGCGCTCGCGCTGCGGATCGGGGCCGTGGTGCACCGGCCGCGACCGTTCGTGCGGACGGCGACCTACTTCGGCCCGGACCGGCGCCGCAAGGACGATCCGCGTCATGCGAGCCTCGGGCGGCGCGCCGGCGACCGGCAGCACGTCGAGGAAGCGCTGGCGCTGGACTGAGCCTGCGGAGCGTCAGGGCGCGTCCGGCCGGGCCTGGTACAGCGGGTTGGGCCAGCGCTTGTGGACCCAGAACCACTCCGCCGGACGCTCGCGCACGCGGGCCTCGATGAAGGCGTTGAGCTTGGCCACGCCCTGGGCGACGTCGCGGTCGCGGTCGCCGCCGGCCTCCAGCGGGATCGGAGGGTGGATGACCACCCGGAACCGCGCCCGCCGCACCCGCTCCACCGACATCGGATGCAGCGCCCCGCCGAAGCGCAGCGCCATGCGCGTGGGCGCTCCGGCCGTGCGGCACTCGACCCCGAAGAAGGGCGCGGCGACGCCGGTGTTGAACTTCTGGTCGTTGAGGAAGGCCACCGACTCGCCGCCCTTCAGCGTGGCCAAGAGGTCGCGGCCGCCCTCCCCGCCCTTGGGCGCGAACAGCTTCACGCCGTAGCGCGCACGGGTCTCGATGATGCGGCGGTCGAAGTAGGGGTTGTTGGCGGCGCGGTAGGTGACGCGGCACTTCAGGCCGCAGTCGACGATCACCGCGGCCATGATCTCCCAGTTGGCGAAGTGCCCGCTGACCAGGATCGCGCCCTCCGCCCCCGGCCCCTGAGCGGCGGCCAGCGCCTCGAGGCGCTCGCGGCCGACGACCTCGATCCGGCCGGAGCGGGGGGTCAGCCGGTCGGTGAGCGGGAACTCGAAGAAGGTGCGGCCAAGGTTGTCCCACTGGTCGCGCAGCAGCCGCGCCCGCTCCGCCGCGCTCCAGTCCGGGAAGGCGATCTCGATGTTGCGGCGCGCGATGCGGTGCGAGCGGGTGAGCGGGCCGAACGCCTTGAACGCCGCGGCGCCCAGGTCCGACACCCAGTCGACCGGCACGAGCCGCAGCAGCGCGCCCAGGCCGTCGTACAGGGCCGCCTGCGCGCGCCAGGAGACGTCCTGGAGCAGGCTGGGGCGGCGCGCGGTCATCGCTGCGGTCTAGCACCCCCGCGCAAGCGCGCGACAGGGCGCCCCGGCCACAGAGTTGAGCCAGGATCAGGCGATCACCTGCCCGCCGTCGACCACCATCTTCTGCCCCGTCATGAACGAGCCCGCCGCCGAGGCCAGGAACACCGCCGCGCCGGCGATCTCGTCCGGCTGGCCGATGCGGCGCAGCGGCGTGGTGGAGGTGGCCCGCTTCAGCGTGTCGGGGTTCTCCCACAGGGCGCGGGCGAAGTCGGTCTGGATCAGCCCCGGCGCGATGCAGTTGACCCGCACGTTCGAGGGCCCGAACTCCACCGCGAGGTTGCGCGCCAGCTGGAAGTCCGCCGCCTTGGAGATGTTGTAGGCGCCGATGATCGGCGAGCCCCGCAGGCCGCCGATGGAGGAGACGATGATGATCGCGCCGTCCTTGCGCTCCAGCATCGCGGGCGCGGCCATGGAGATCAGCCAGTGGTTGGCGATGACGTTGTTCTCCAGGATCTTGCGGAACTGGTCGTCCGCGATCCCGGCGAGCGGACCGTAGTAGGGGTTGGACGCGGCGTTGCACACCAGGACGTCGATCTTGCCGAAGGCCACGATCGTCTCGTCGACGAGCCGCTGGAGGTCCGCCTTGGAGGAGATGTTGGCGGGGACGGCCAGCGCGGTCCCCTGGCCATGCGCGGCGTTGATCTCTGCCGCGACCTCGTCGCACGGACCGGCCTTGCGGGACGAGACCACGACCTTCGCGCCGTGCTGCGCCATCCGCTCCACAATGGCCTTGCCGATGCCGCGGGAGGAGCCGGTGACGACGGCCACCTTGCCTCTCAGGTCGAACAGGTTCCCGTCAGCCAAATCGCTTCCTCCGCACGCCGTCGACTTATCGCCGATCAGGTTGAGGCCGCACCGTGGGTCGGGCGGGGGGAGGCGTCAAGGCGGCGGTCAGGCCGCCTGGCGGACGACCTGCGGATCGCGGCGGAAGACGCCTCCGGCGCCCTGCAGGCTCTCGGGGAGCTCAGGCGCCTCGGCGGCGCCCAACACCAGCACGCCGTCGGGGGCGAGCAGGGCCTCGAGCTTGGCCAGGCTCTCGTGCGCGGCGGCGGCCTCGAGCGCCCCCAGCACGTTGCGGCACAGGACCACGTCGAACATGCCCAGACGCGAGAGGTCGTCCATCAGGTTGACCCGCGCCCAGCGCACGCCCTGGCGCAGCTGCGCCTGCACGCGCCACGCCTCGCCGGTCTTCTCGAACCAGCGCAGCAGCGTGCGGACCGGAAGGCCGCGCTGCACCTCGAAGTGGGTGTAGGCGCCCGCGCGGGCCTTCTGCAACGCGCGGTCCGAGAGGTCGCTGGCGAAGAGCTGGAGCTGGAGGCCGGGCGTGTTCGCCTCGGCCGCGGCGATGGCGAGCGAATACACCTCCTGCCCTGCGCCGCACCCGATGGACCACACGCGCACGACCCCGTCGGGCCGCCGGCGGGCGAGGTCCGGCAGGATCTCGCCGGCGAGCCGCTCGAACACCTGCCGGTCGCGGAAGAAGGCGGTGTCGCTGGACGCCAGCGCCTCGACAAGCGCGGTCGCCGCCTCGCCGTCCTCGTCCTCGCGGGCGGCGGCCACCAGGGCG
>CAZZZR010000287.1:0-2939 GCA_964658605.1 uncultured Caulobacter sp.
GTCGTAGATCCAGCAGAGGTTCGGAAGCGCCAGGTGGCCGGCCAGCGACGCCGCCTCGCTGGCCACGCCCTCCATCATGCAGCCGTCGCCGCACACGGCGTAGACGTCGTAGTCGAAGAGGTCGAAGCCCGGCCGGTTGAAGCGATGCGCCAGCACCTGGGCGGCGATCGCCATGCCCACCGAGTTCGCGCAGCCCTGGCCGAGCGGGCCGGTGGTGGTCTCCACGCCCGTGGTCATGCGGTACTCGGGATGGCCCGGCGTCTTGGAGCCGAGCTGGCGGAAGGCCTTGATGTCGTCGAGGCTGACCGCGGGCTTGCCCGTCTTCTTGCCGTGGGAGTCGATCTCCTCCACCCCCGCCAGGTGCAGGGTTGCGTAGAGCAGCATGGAGGCGTGACCGGCCGACAGCACGAAGCGGTCGCGGTTGGGCCAATCGGGCTTGGCGGGGTCGTAGCGCAGTATCTGCGTCCACAGGGCGTAGGCGGTGGGCGCGAGGTCGAGCGGCGAACCGATGTGGCCGGACTTCGCCTTGGTCACCGCGTCCAGCGTCAGGGTGCGGATCGTATCGATGGCGAGGCGGGCGGGCGATCCGTCCTCGTGCACGGAGGAGGCGGACGAGGCGGCCGGCTGGTGGGTCATCGGGAACGGTCTTCCGGGATCGCCGTCTTCAACGAAGACGGCCGCTGTTGGATGCGCGCGGCGCGAGGCTCGGCATCAATATAGGCGTCGTGCGACGGCTCAGCTCATGGACCCCAGCAGCGCGTCGATGTCGAGGGTGGCGAAGTTGCTGAAGGTGTCGGCGACGCCGTAGGGCAGCAGAAGCTGCCGCTCCCGCACGAAGCCGCCGCAGCTGTAGACGACGTTGGGCACATAGCCGTCCCGCTCGCCGCTCGGCTCCAGCACGGGCTGCGTCACGCGCGCCAGAAGCTTGGACGGGTCGTCCTTGTCCAGCAGGCATGCCCCGACGCAGTAGTTGCGCACCGTGCCGACCCCATGCGTCAGCACCAGGAAACCTTCATCGATCTCGATGGGCGAGCCGCAGTTGCCCATCTGCACGAACTCCCACGGCCAGCGGGGCGTCACCACCTTCTCGCCGCCGTTCCAGTGATAGAGATCGTCGGACTGCACGAGCCAGACGTTCTCGTTGTCCTGGCGCCCCAGCATCATGTAGCGCCCATGGACCTTGCGCGGGAACAGCGCCATGCCCTTGGTCTGATAGAGTTCGCCCAGGACGCCGCGCATCTCGAAGCTGCGGAAGTCGTCGGTCTGCAGCAGGCCCTGGCGAACGTCCGAGCCGTTGAAAGCGGTGAAGGTGCCGCGCCAGGTCTGCGACCCGTCCTCGTCGGTGAAATGCACGAGGCGCACGTCCTCGATCCCCCGCCCCTGGCTGGGCAGGAAGGGGAAGATCACCGTCTCTGAGATCTCCCGCGACCCGCCGCAGTGCAGGTGGGCGATGAGCTGGCCCTCCGACCCGGTCTCGCGCTCGAGTGTGGGGCCGACGGCGTAGCGGCTGGGCGCGTCGAGGGCGACGGACCCGTCCGCCTTCCAGACCCCGGTGCGGAACGCCATCGAAGACACGTGCCCCTCGCCGATCCCCCGCAAGGACACGACGAAACGGGTATCGCCTTCCGCCAGGCCGGACTGGTCCGGGTGGGGCGTAGCGCTCGGATTGAACAGCGCCGCCGCCTCGTAGGAGAACTCCTCAGAAAAATACGCGCCGATCAGCAGGGCGTGGTCGGTGTCGACGCTGGAGCGGTCAAGGGTCAGGCCTTCCAGTTCTTCGAAACGGCGCATCAGCGTTGCGTCCACATCGCGGTGACGCTCGTCCAGCGAGGCCATGACGGTCCTTCGCTCGGCCTCCAGTTCGTCCGGCTGCAGCGCCATGACGCGGTCGACGATGCGCTGGGCGCGGCTGTGGCCCGGCACCGAGAACTTGTCGGGATCGCTCAACTCGAACGGACGCACGACGGTGCGGGTCGGGTCGGGCTTGATCGAGACCGGCATCAACGTGACGAATGCGGCCATGGATTCTCGCGGACGGGGATCGGCGGCCCAGGCGTCCGCCCGTCCGACACGCGTCAAAAGCCTCGCGCGCGCCGTGGTTCCTCGCAAATGAGGTCGCAGGGCGCGGCGGCGGGCCGGCCGCCGCTCAGCCCTTGGCCGCCCGGCGGGCGGCGCGGAGCGCGCCGAGCGCATCGCTGCAAGTCGGAGAGAGCTCGCTCCTGTGCTCGCGCACGCACTGCATGACGGCGCCGCCTCCGGCCTGCGCATCGGCGCAGAACTTGGCGACGTCGGGCGCACACGCCTGACGCGCCGCCTGTCGGGCGGCGACCATCTCGGGCGAGGGGGCCGGCCGACCGGACCCCGGCTCGGAGACGCCGTAGCCCGGCGCGGCGCTCTGGGACGCAGGGGTCTGGGCGCCGGGTGTCTGGGCGGAGGGCGACTGCGCGAGCGCGGAGCCGGCGAAAGCCAGCAGGGCTGAGGCGAGACACGCGGCGCTTCGGGACATGGTTCATCCTGGGTTCAGGGCGCCGGGCCGATTCCAGGCGGCGGAAGGACGCTACGAGCCCTACGGGGTCATGGCGAGGGAGACGATGATGAGCCTCCCCGTGGACAGGGGCCTGGCCGCCTCGATCGCGGCCACCCGCTTTGGCCTGGGCGCGCGGCCGGGCGAGCTCGCGGCGGTCGGCGGCGACGCCCAGAGCTTCCTCAAGGCGCAGATCAGGCCGCAAGGCGCGGACCAGCCCGCCGGAGACCTCCCCGACAGCCGCGGCAGCCTTGAGATGTTCCGCGCCTACCGCGCCCAGGTGGAGGCGGCCAAGCAGGCGCAGGCCGACGCCGACGCGGCCAAAGCCGCCGCCGCTCCGCCGCCCGCCGCCTCGGCCCCCATGGGCCCCGCCGGTGTCGGCATGGCGATGGCCTCGACCTCCGCCGACGCCGCG
>CAZZZR010000288.1:0-2932 GCA_964658605.1 uncultured Caulobacter sp.
TGCTGACGACCCGCCCGGGCGGGTCGTCAGCATGACGCTGACCGACGGGCAGGTCGCCGCCCTGCGCAACCTCGCCCATAAGGAGGCGGGCCATGACGTGGGCTGGATCAACATCGCCGACGCGGGAGCCCTGGCGGACCTCGGCTTCGCCGAGCGGTCCCGACAGGGCTGGACGCTCACCCCCGCCGGTCGCGCCGCCTTGGGCGCCCTGGGCCCGGAAGCCGCCCCGCAAGGGGTGGAGCGGCCTGCGTTCGGACTCGACCGGATCGGCCCGGCGCCTCGCTGAGCGGCCTCGCTTCCCCCGACTTACAGCGTTTCAAGCCGCCGGGCCATGCGGCGGTCGCTCCGGCCCTCTACATAGGCGACGTCACCCACCGGAGCCCCATGCCATGACCTTCAAGCCCGTCCTCGTCCTGGCCGCCTCGGCCCTTCTCGCCGCGTCCGCCGCCTCCGCCCAGACGGTGAAGGAGGACGCCAAGGACGCGGGTCACCACGTCGCGCAGACGACCCGCGCCACGGGCCACGCCGTCGCCGACACCGGCCGCGAGGTCGGCCACGCCACCGCCGTCACCGCGCGCAAGAGCGGCCACGCCGTCGCCAAGGTCGGACGCAAGACGGGCCACGTTGTCGCCAAGGCGGGTCGCGCCACGGGCCATGCCGTGGCCGACACCGGCCGCGACGCCAAGCACGCCGTCGAAGGCGACAAGACCGACGCGAAGTAGGCGTCGCGCGGCGGCGGTCCCTAGAGGATCGCCGCCACCCGCTCGGCCGGCCGGCACAGGGCCGCGCCCTTGGCCGTCAGCACGATCGGCCGCTGCACCAGCACTGGGTTCCTGACCATCGCCGCAAGGATCGCCTCGTCGTCGCCGCGCGCGACCAGGCCGGCGGTCTCGGGCTCGGTGGGACGCAGGAGGTCGGCCGGCTTCATCGCCAGGGCGTCGAGCAGGCGCATCAGCAGCGCCCGCGTCCAGCCGGCCTGCAGATAGCGCACCACGTGCGGGGTGATCCCCCGCGCCTCGATCGCCGCCAGCACCTTGCGGGACGTGCCGCAGCCCGGGTTGTGGTAGATCGTGACCGGCTCGACGTCGCGCCCCGCCGCCACTAGGCGGCCTCGTCTGCGTCGCGGGTGACGCCCACCCGCTGCGCCAGGCTGGCGCCCATGAAGGCGTCGAGGTCGCCGTCGAGCACCGCTTGCGTGTCCGAGGTCTCCACCTCCGTGCGCAGGTCCTTGACCATCTGGTAAGGCTGCAGGACGTAGCTTCGGATCTGGTGACCCCAGCCGATGTCGGTCTTGGCGTCGGCGAGCGCCTGCGCCGCCTCCTCGCGCTTCTGCAGCTCCATCTCGTAGAGGCGGGCGCGCAGCATCTTCCACGCCTCCTCGCGGTTCTGGTGCTGGCTGCGGCCCATCTGGCAGGCGACGGCGATCCCGGTGGGGATGTGCGTGAGGCGCACGGCGGAATCGGTCTTGTTGATGTGCTGGCCGCCCGCGCCGGACGCCCGGTAGGTGTCGGTGCGCACGTCGGCGGGGTTGATGTCGATCACGATGGCGTCGTCCACCACCGGCGAGACGCCGACGGAGGCGAAGCTGGTGTGGCGGCGGGCGCTGCTGTCATAGGGGCTGATCCGCACCAGACGGTGCACGCCGGACTCGGTCTTGAGCCAGCCGTAGGCGTTGGGCCCCTTCACCTGCAGGGTCGCGCTCTTGATCCCGGCCTGTTCGCCGGGCGTCTCCTCAAGCACGTCTACCGTCATGCCGTGCTGGGTGGCCCAGCGCGAGTACATGCGCATGAGCATCAGCGCCCAGTCGGCGGACTCGGTGCCGCCCGCGCCCGAGTTGATCTCCACGAGGGCGTCGTTGCCGTCGGCCTCGCCGGAGAGCAGCGCCTCCAGCTCCGCCCGTGCGGCCCGGTCCTTGAGGCTCTTCAGCGTCGCGGCGGCTTCGTCGCCCACGCCGTCGTCGCCTTCCATCTCGGCGAGTTCGGCCAGCTCGACGGCGTCGGCGCGTTCCTTTTCGAGCGTCTTCACCGCCTCGACCGAGGCCGCGAGCCGGGTGCGCTCGCGCATCACCGCCTGGGCGTCGTCAGGCTTGTCCCACAGGGTCGGGTCCTCGACCCGGGCGTTCAGTTCGTCGAGGCGACGTAAGGCAGGGTCCCAGTCAAAGACGCCTCCTGAGCAGAGCGACGCTCTGCTCGATGTCGGCCGAAAGGGCCGCGACATCCGCACGCATGATTCACAAGCTCCGAAAGCGAGCGGCGGAGATAGACGCGCCGCAGCGGCGTTGCAACGCCGGACGCTGAACGCGAAAAGGGCGGACTCTGCGGCCCGCCCCTCCCTTGTTCGACGATGTCGAAAAGGTCAGTTCGCGCCGATCGACGCGGTGTCGACCTTCACTCCCGGGCCCATGGTGGAGCTGAGCGAGACCTTCTTCACGTAGGTGCCCTTGGCGCCGGAGGGCTTGGCCTTCTGCAGCGCATCGACCAGGGCTTTGACGTTGGCCACGATCGCATCGTCGGTGAAGCTGGCCTTGCCGATGCCGGCGTGGACGATGCCCGCCTTCTCGACCCGGAACTCCACCGCGCCGCCCTTGGCGTCCTTGACCGCTTGGCCGACGTTCATGGTCACGGTGCCGACCTTTGGGTTGGGCATCAGGCCGCGCGGGCCCAGCACCTTACCCAGGCGGCCGACCAGCGCCATCATGTCGGGCGTGGCGATCACACGGTCGAAGTCCATGAAGCCGTCCTGGATCTTCTGAACCAGGTCCTCGGCGCCCACGGTCTCGGCGCCCGCCGCCGTGGCTTCATCCGCCTTCGGGCCGCGCGCGAACACCGCGACCTTGACGTCCTTGCCGGTTCCGGAGGGCAGGTTGACCACGCCGCGGACCTGCTGGTCGGCGTGACGGGGATCGACGCCGAGGTTGACCGAGATCTCGATC
>CAZZZR010000289.1:0-2926 GCA_964658605.1 uncultured Caulobacter sp.
CGCGGAGATCAGGCGGCGCATCGCTTCCTCCGCGCCCCGGTCGGCGGCCGTGACGGGGTCGAACCCCGCCCCCGGCGTCTTGTCGTCGACCTCGAGCGCCTGGCGGAAGCGCGGCAGCGTCTCCGCCGCCGCCGCCGCGTGCAGTTCGAGCAGGAAGGGCTCGAACGCGTCGAGCGGGGAGGGGGGCGCGGCCATGCCCCCTGCTATCGCGAAGCCTCCCCCCGTTGAAGCGGGGCCGTCGTGGTCAGAGCGGCGCCGCGTCCGCGTTCAGCGATTTGGCCAGATCGAGCAGCCGCCTGCGGGGACGGGCGTCCAGCCGGTAGTAGGCGCGGATCAGATCCAGCGTCTCCTTGCGCGCCAACACCTCGCCCTTGCGCTCCTCCGGCTCGGCGTCGTCCTGCGGCGGCCCGGAGAGACCGTCGTAGAAGTAGCTGACCGGGGCCTCCAGCGCCTGCGCCAGCGACCATAGGCGCGAGGCTGAGATCCGGTTGGCGCCGCATTCGTACTTCTGGATCTGCTGGAAGCGAACGCCCGCGGCGGAGGCGAGCTGTTGCTGGGTCAGGCCCAGCAGGCGGCGGCGGCGGCGCAGCCGCTTGCCCAGGTGCAGGTCGATGTCGTCGGCCATGGCCATACCCTCAGAGACGCTGTCCCGCTGCGGGACGTTCGCGTTTGAGGGAGCAAGGGCTGCGCCGGGTCTCGCCCCCTGCGTGATCGCGCCGCAGGGGAGCCGACACGCGAGCGGCGGCTCCCGAAGGAGCCGCCGCTGCTTGGATCGACTGCGATCTCAGAAGCCCGCGAGGGCGTCCGCCCTCAGGCGCCGGGGCCGGTGGAGCCCGGCGTCGTCGTCGCGCCGCCGGAGGTCGAGCTTCCCATGCCCGGAGAGCTGCTCGTCGTGCTCGACGAGGGCGAGTTCGCCGAGCCCGACGCCCCTGCGCCGGTCGTCGACGCGCCGGAGGCGGCCCGCCCCCGAGTACGGCTCGATCCACGGGTCGTGGTGGACGTGCTGGAGCCGGCGGTCGTGGAGCCGGTCATGCCGGGGTCGCTCATCGTCGAGCCCGCGGTCATCCCCGAGCCCGAGGCGCCGGCGCTCATGCCCGGTTGGCCCGACATGCCGGTCGTCTGGCCCATGCCGGACGGCGAGCCCATCGCGCCGGACGCGCCGGCGGTGCCGCCCGCCGAGCCGGACGGCATAGCCCCGCCGGGCGTCGAGCCGCCGGTGGCCTGGGCCGACGCGGCGCCGGCGGTGAGCAGCATCGCGGCGGCCGTGGTGAGAAGGATATTGCGCATGGAGGTGTCTCCCTGTTCGGCCGGGGCGACACGTCTGACGGCGTCGGCTCCCGGCGGTGTGTGGAGAGAGAACCCGCCAGCACGCCGAAAAGTTACACCTGCGGAGCGAACGGGCTCACTCCTCCTTCACGCGGCGCTTGCGGAAGCTGGGGTTAAGCGTCTGTTTGCGAAGGCGGATCGACTTGGGCGTCACCTCCACCAATTCGTCCTCCTCGATGTAGGCGATAGCCTGCTCCAGCGTCATGCGGCGTGGCGGGGTGAGGCGGATCGCCTCGTCCTTGCCGCTGGCGCGCACGTTGGTGAGCTGCTTGGCCTTCATCGGGTTGACGTCGAGGTCGTCGGCGCGCGCGTTCTCGCCGATGATCATGCCCTGGTAGGTCTTCTCTCCGGCGCCGACGAACATCGTGCCGCGCTCCTCCAGGTTCCACAGGGCGTAGGAGGCGGTCTCGCCGTCGGAGTTGGAGACGAGCACGCCCTTCCGCCCGCCCTCGATCGCGCCCTTGTAGGGCTCGTAGTGGCTGAACACCCGGTTCAGCACGCCCGAGCCGCGGGTGTCGGTCAGGAACTCGCCCTGGTAGCCGATCAGGCTGCGCGAGGGCGACTGCAGCTGGATGCGCGTCTTGCCGGCGCCGGACGGCCCCATGTCCTTCAGCTCGGCCTTACGGGCGCTGAGCTTCTCGATGACGATGCCGCTGAACTCGTCGTCCACGTCGATCATCACGTCCTCGATCGGCTCCAGCTTCTGCCCCGTCTCCGGGTCGGTCTGGAACACCACGCGGGGACGGCTGATGGAGACTTCGAAGCCCTCCCGCCGCATCCCTTCGATCAGCACGCCGAGCTGCAACTCGCCGCGGCCGGCCACCTCGTAGGCGTCCTTCTCGCTGGTCTCGGTGACCCGGATGGCGACGTTGGACTGCGCCTCCTTCAGGAGCCGGTCCCGGATCACACGGCTCTGAACCTTGTCGCCCTCCTTGCCCGCCAGGGGCGAGTCGTTCACCGACACGGTCATCGAGATGGTGGGCGGGTCGATCGGCTGGGCGGGGAGGGCGGTCGTAACCTCCATGGCGCAAAGGGTGTCGGCCACGGTCGCCTTGCTGAGGCCCGCGATGGCGACGATGTCGCCGGCTTCGGTGCCCTCCTCGACGGGCTGGCGCTTGAGGCCGCGGAAGGCGAGCACCTTGGTGATGCGGCCTCGCTCGATCTCCTTGCCCTCGCGGTCGAGGGCATGGATCGAGAGGCCCGGCTGGGCGCGTCCCGCCTCGATCCGGCCGGTGAGGAGGCGCCCCAGGAAGGGGTCGCTCTCGATCAGCACGCTCAGCATCTGGAACGGTTCGTCGGCCCGGGCCACGGCCTTGGGCTCGGGCACGTGGCGCACGATCAGGTCGAACAGGGGAGCCAGGGTGTCGTTCGGCTTGGCCATGTCCAGCGTCGCCCAGCCGTTCTTGCCGCTGGCGTAGATGTGCGGGAAGTCGAGCTGCTCGTCGGTGGCGCCCATCGCGGCGAAAAGGTCGAAGGCGTCGTTCAACACCCGGTCGGGGTCGGCGTGCGGCCGGTCCACCTTGTTCAGGCACAGGATGGGCTTCAGCCCCATCTTCAGCGCCTTGCCGAGCACGAACTTGGTCTGCGGCATGACGCCTTC
>CAZZZR010000290.1:0-2888 GCA_964658605.1 uncultured Caulobacter sp.
CGCGCGCGGACGGGCCGACGCCGCCCTGGCGGGGCGAGCGATGGCGGCCGACGGCCTCACGCCCGACGCCGTGCTCGTCTCCCCCGCGGTGCGCACGCGGCAGACGTGGGAGGCGGCGCGGGCCGCCTTTCCCCACGCGCCCGAGGCGGTCGAGGCGGTCGACCTCTACGACGCGCCGCCCGCGGCCCTGATCGCGGCGGCGGAGGACGAGCGGGCGGGTACGGTGCTGCTGGTCGCCCACAACCCCGGCCTGCCCGCGCTGGCGGACCTCCTGACCGGCGATCCGCGTTTGGGGGAGGGCTTCCCGCCCGCCGCCTTCGCCGTCCTGCGCCTCGACGCGCAGGGCGCGCCGTGGCGGCTGGCGGACCTGCACCGTCCGCCGGACCGGGAGAGCGACGAATGAGCCGCGTCTACAAGATCCTCTCCCGAATTGACTGGGAGGCGGCGCAGGCGAAGGGCGTCTTCGACGGCGCCGGGATCGACCTCGCCGACGGCTACATCCACCTCTCCACCGCCGAACAGGCGCCCGAGACGCTGCGGCTGCATTTCAGGGGCCGCGACGACCTGATGATCCTGCAGCTCGACACCGAAGACCTGGGCGAGGCGCTGAAGTGGGAGGAGGCGCGGGGGGGCCAGCTGTTCCCCCACCTCTACGGCCCGCTGGAGGTCGCCAAGGTGCGCAAGTGCGAGCTCCTGCCGCTCGACGGCGACGGCGTGCCCGTCCCGGCGACGCCCCTCCCGGCGTGAGCGACCTGCACGGACTGGCGACCGCCGCCCTGCGGCGGCTGGACCCGGAGACCGCGCACGCGCTGACGCTGAGGGCGCTCGAGGCCGGGGTCGGTCCGCGTGACGCTGGGCGCGACGACCCGGTGCTGGCGGTGGAGCTGGCGGGGCTTCGGCTGTCCAACCCGGTCGGGCTCGCGGCGGGCTTCGACAAGGACGCGCGCGTGGTCGGCCCCATGCTGCGCGCGGGGTTCGGCTTCGTGGAGTGCGGCAGCGTCACGCCTCGGCCGCAGCCCGGCAATCCCAGGCCCCGCCTGTTCCGCCTGCCGGAGGACGGCGCCGTCATCAACCGGCTGGGCTTCAACAACGGCGGGCTGGACGCGTTCGTGGAGCGGTTGTCGCGGCGGAGAGCGGATGGCGGGATCGTCGGCGCCAACCTCGGCGCCAACAAGGACTCGGCCGACCGGGTCGGCGACTACGTGGCGGGCTTCGCGAGGGTGGCGGCGATCGCGGACTACGTGACCGTCAACGTCTCCTCGCCCAACACGCCGGGCCTACGCGCCCTGCAGTCGGCGGAGGCGCTGGACGAGCTGGGCGAGCGGCTGGGGGCGGCGCGCGCGGCGACTTCCGCGAGGCCGCCGGTGTTCTTGAAGGTCGCGCCGGACCTGGACGAGGCGGAGGTCGGGGCGATCGCATCCCGCGCCGCCGC
The DNA here is from genome assembly GCA_964658605.1 of uncultured Caulobacter sp. GTDB lineage: Bacteria > Pseudomonadota > Alphaproteobacteria > Caulobacterales > Caulobacteraceae > JASLDZ01. The sequence goes on from CAZZZR010000290.1 coordinate 1,433, forward strand.
CCACCGCTTCGACGCCCTGATCGTCTCGAACACCACGGTCGAACGCCCGGCTTGTCTGCATGGACCGCACGCCGGCGAAGCGGGAGGGCTGTCGGGCGCCCCCTTGTTCTCCCGTTCGACGCAGGTGCTGCGGCTCTTCGCGCAGGCGCTCCGCAGGACGGGCGTGGCCCTGGTCGGCGCGGGCGGGGTGGGGAGCGGGGCCGACGCCTACGCCAAGATCCGGGCCGGCGCGCACGCCGTGCAGCTCTACACCGCCCTGGTCTACGCCGGACCGGGGCTCGTGGCGGAGATCAAGCGGGACTTGGCCGCCCGGCTCAGGGCCGACGGGTTCGCCGGCGTCGCCGAAGCGGTCGGCGCGGACGGTTGAGGCGCCGCCCCCGCTAGGGTCTGCGCCTGTGCGCCGCTATATCCGCGCCATGTCCCGCCCGTTCCTGAAGATGAACGGCCTCGGCAACGACTTCGTCGTGGTGGAGGCGCGTTCGGCCCCGTTCAAGCCGACCGCCGACGAGGTGCGGGCGCTGGCCTCGCGCGACGCCGCGACCGGCGGCTGCGACCAGCTGATCGCCATCGAACCCTCCGCCTCCGGCGACGCCTTCATGCGCATCTGGAACGCGCATGGCGAGGAGGTCGAGGCCTGCGGCAACGCCGCACGGTGCGTCGGCTGGCTCCTAATGCAGGCGACGGGGCGCCGCGAGGCGCGGTTTGAGACGCTGGCCGGCCCCCTGCTTGCGCTGGACGCCGGCGACAGGCGGGTGACCGTCGACATGGGGCCGCCGGGCCTCGATTGGCGGGACATCCCGCTGGCCGAGGAGATGGACACCCGCAACATCGAACTCGCCGTCGGCCCGCCCACAGCGCCGATCCTGCACACGCCCGGCTGCGTCAGCATGGGCAACCCGCACGTGGTCTTCTTCGTGAAGGACGCGTCAACCGCGCCCGTGCGCGAGGTCGGCTCCCTGATCGAGCATCACCCGCTGTTCCCGGAAGGCGTCAACGTCGGCTTCTGCGAGGTGCAGGCGCGCGACGCCCTGCGGCTGCGCGTGTGGGAGCGCGGCGCGGGGCTCACCAAGGCCTGCGGCACGGGTGCCTGCGCCGCCCTGGTCGCCGCCCACCGCCGCGGCCTCTGCGGGCGCGACGCCGAGGTCGGGCTGGAAGGCGGATCGCTCCACATCGCCTGGCGCGAGGGCGACGGGCACGTGTTGATGACGGGTGCCGTCGCGGTCGAGTACACCGGGACGCTGCCTTAGCCCCGGCTTCTACGCGCTCAGCTTGCGCAGCACGTCGTCCAGCTGCTCCAGCGTGCGGTAGGCGACGCGCACCTCGCCGCCCGCGCCGCGCACCTCGATGTCCACCTTCAGGCCGAGCAGCAGGCTGAGGTCGTGCTCGATGGCGGCGATGTCGGCGTCCTTGGGTCCGGAGGACGCGGGCGCGGAGGCGCGGGGCGCGACGCGAGGCG
>CAZZZR010000291.1:0-2867 GCA_964658605.1 uncultured Caulobacter sp.
CTCCCCCCCGCCCTTGAGGGCGACGTCGTAGAGCTTGACGGCCTCGGCCCTGCGGCCGCGGCGCTCGAGGAAGCCGCCGTAGGCCAGGACCAGCAGCGTCTGGCCGGTGGCGGCCTGCTTGCGGAAGATCGACTCCGCCTCGGCGGTGCGGCCCAGGCGCTCGAACAGGCGCGCCCGGCCGAGGTCGGCGAAGCTGGTCGCGGCGTCGTCGGCCTGCACTTTGGGGGCGGGCGGCGAACCCCGCTCCCCCGCCTCGATCGCCGCCCAGGGCGCGAGCAGGGCGGCGACGCCGGTGTAGGGTGCGCCCACCGCGCCGTCGGAGAGCAGCGCCTGCGCCTCCCTGCCTCGGTCGTCGGCGAGCGCGTCGACGCCGCGCACCAGCCGCCCGAGCGCCACGCCCGAAGGCGCGGACTCCTGCGGCAGCGGCGTGAAGCGCACCGCCTCCTTGATCCGCCCGGCGAGAAGGTTGGTGGTGAAGGCCCGCTCGCGCAGGTCGGGCGCGTCGGGCGCGGCGGCCGAGGCTCGCGCGAACAGCGCCGCGGCGGGCCCGCTCTGCCCCTGGTCGAGCGCGGTCTCCGCGGCGAGGTAGAGGCCGAGCGCCGAGTCGTCGCCGTCCTCCGGCGGGAGCTGGGCCTGCACCTCGGCCGGCGCGTCGGGGACCTGGGCGATCGCGGACGCGCCCCGCCCTGGTGGGGTCGCGCAGCCCGTCAGGAGCGCCGCGAGGGCTGCGCCCGCGATGGCGAATGCAGCGGCGGAGCGCGACGGGCGCGCGCGGGGAGGTGCGGAGCGCATGGCGCAGACATCACCTCTCAGCGCGACTTCCGCAAGGCGCGCCGGCGACAGGCCCGTCACATGTTCGGGTAGTTGGGCCCGCCGCCGCCCTCCGGCGTGGTCCAGACGATGTTCTGCGACGGATCCTTGATGTCGCAGGTTTTGCAGTGGACGCAGTTCTGGGCGTTGATGACGAAGCGCGGATCGGTCTTCGCCACCTCGTCGGCGTAGACCACCTCGTAGACCGCCGCCGGGCAGTAGAGGCGCGCGGGCTCTCCGTATTCCGGCAGGTTGACGCGGATCGGCACGGTGGGATCGCGCAGCTTCAGGTGGGCGGGCTGGTCCTCGGCGTGATTGGTGTTGGACAGGAACACGGACGAGAGCTTGTCGAAGGTGATCACGCCGTCGGGCTTGGGATAGGCGATCGGCGTGTACTCCTTCGCCTTGCCGGTGGACTCCGCGTCCGTCTTGCCGTGCTTCAGCGTGCCGAAGATCGAGAAGCCGCCGAACAGCGACGTCGTCCACATGTCAAGCCCGCCCAACGGCACGCCCAAGAGCGTGCCGAAGCGCGACCAGATGGGCTTCACGTTGCGCACGCCGTGCAGCTCCTTGCGGATGCCTGACTTGGCGTAGGCCGCGTCCAACGCCACCACGTCTCCGCCGCGGCCCGCCTGCAGCGCCTCGAACGCCGTGTCGGCGGCCATAACGCCGCTCAGGATCGCGTTGTGGCTGCCCTTGATGCGCGGCACGTTCAGGAAGCCCGCGCTGTCACCGAGGATCACGCCGCCCGGGAAGGCGAGCCTGGGCACGCTCTGGAAGCCCCCCTCGCTGATCGCCCGCGCGCCGTACGCAATGCGCTTGCCGCCCTCGAGGAAGGGCTTGACCTTCGGGTGGGTCTTGAACCGCTGGAACTCGTCGAACGGCGAGAGGAAGGGGTTCTTGTAATTGAGGTGCAGGACGAACCCGATCGAGACGTAGTTGTCGCCGAAGTGGTACATCCACGAGCCGCCGCCCGTCTTGTCGTCCAGCGGCCAGCCGAAGGTGTGCTGCACGTAGCCGGGCCTGAAGTTGGCGTCGGGAACCTGCCATAGCTCCTTGATACCGATGCCGTACTTCTGCACGTCGCTGTCGGCGCAGAGGCCGTAGTCTTTCTGCACGATCTTCGACAGGGATCCGCGCACCCCCTCGGCCAGGAAGACGTAGCGGCCGTGCAGCTCCAGCCCCGGCTGGTAGTCCGGGGTGGGCTTGCCGTCCTTGCCGATGCCGAACACGCCCGCGACCACGCCCTTGACCGGCTTCACTCCGTCCGGGCCCGGATCGCCCAGCACCAGCTCGCTGGCCGACATGCCGGGGTAGATCTCGACCCCCAGCGCCTCCGCCTGCTCGCCCAGCCAGCGACACACGTTCGCCAGCGAGGCGATGTAGTTGCCGTGGTTCTTCATGTACTTGGGCATCGGCAGCCACGAGATGTCGAAGCTGCCCTTCGGCGTCAGGTAGAGGAAGCTGTCCTTCTCGACCGGCGTCTCCAGCGGCGCGCCCTTCTCCTTCCAGTCGGGGAAGAGCGCGGCGAGGCCGACCGGATCGATCACCGCGCCCGAGAGGATGTGGGCGCCGACCTCGGAGCCCTTCTCCAGCACCGCGACGCTGACCTCGGCGCCCGCCTGCGCCGCCTTCTGCTTCAGCCGGATCGCGGCTGAGAGGCCCGCGGGCCCTGCGCCGACGATCACGACGTCGTACTCCATCGCCTCGCGGGGTTCGGTGTGCGGGCCGAGCTCTTCGGAAACGATCTCTTCGGCCATGGGGGGCGGAGTCCTCGGGTCGGGCACGGTCGGTCGGCTTTGACTGAAAGGCATATCGGTGGGCGCCGTTGCGTCGGTCAAGCGTGCGGGCCTTGAGCACGTGCGCTATCGGTAGGGGGTGACGGCCGCCGAACCCGCCCCGGATCCTCGCGCGATCGAGGCGCTGCTCGCCTTCTGGGCGGAGGCGGGCGTGGACGCCTGCCTGGCCGACGCCCCCATCGACCGCCTGGCCGCCCCGCCGCCTAGAGCGGAGCCGCAGCCCGCCTCCCCGCCTGCGCGCCGCGCCGCCGCAGATCC
>CAZZZR010000292.1:0-2867 GCA_964658605.1 uncultured Caulobacter sp.
GCCAGCGGCACGTCGCCGTGGCCGGTCATGAAGATCACGGGCCAGCCGACCCCCTTCTCCCGCACGGCGTCCAGGAGCTGCAGTCCGCTCATCTGCGGCATGCGCACGTCCGACAGCAGGCAGGCCGGGCCGTCCGCGGCGTCGGGCGACAGGGCGTCCAGGCACACGGTCGGATCCTCGAACTGCACCACGTCGTAGCCCAGCCCCTCCAGCCACCAGGCGGCGGACTCGCGGAAGCCCGCGTCGTCGTCCACCAGCCAGATGCGCCCGCCCGGCGCCGGCGCTGTCATGCCGCGGCCCTCGGCAGGGCGAGGTGGAAGATCGAGCCGCCCTCGGCCGGGCTGGAGTGCCACAGCCGTCCCCCGTGAAGCTCGACGATCGAGCGGCAGACGCCGAGCCCCACGCCCATGCCGTCGGCCTTGGTGGAGTTGAAGGGCTGGAAGAGGCGCGCGGCGGCCTTGTCCTCGATGCCGGGCCCGGTGTCCTGCACCCGCACCTCGACCTCCTTGGCGCCAGCCCGGGCGGCCAGGGTCAGGCGGCGGGGGTCGGGGCGGCCGCGCATCGCCTCGATCGCGTTGCGCGACAGGTTGACGAGCACCTGCTGGATCATCACAGCGTCCCCCAGAACGGGAGGAACGCCGCCGGCGGCAGGCGGTTCGGCGATGATCAGGTCGCGCTGGATCTCCCAGTCGAGCAAGGCGAGTGTGTCGCGCGCCAGGGCGGCGAGGTCGAGCGGGGCGACCTGCGGCTGGCGCTGGTCCACGAAGGTGCGGATGCGCGCGATCACGCCCGAGGCATAGAGCGCCTGGTCGATCCCCCGGTCGATGGCCGCTACGCCGCTTTCCGCGTCCAGCGATCCCCGGGCCAGCTTGGCCTTCAGCCCGCGCAGCAGGTTCACCACCGAGCCGATTGGTTGGTTCAGCTCGTGGGCCAGCATCGAAGCCATCTCGCCAACCGACAGCACGCGGGAGGTGAGGAGCAGCTTTTCCCGGTCCTCCAGTCGCCGCCGTTCGTCCGCCCTGCGCTCGGCGGCGTCCTGCAGCTCGACGTGGATGTGCGCACCGTCGGATGAGGGGGCCAGGCGGGCGTCGAACACCGCCTTGCGCCCGCGCACGGTGATGAGGGCCGAGACCGGGCCCGCGGCCAAGCGCGCGTCGGCGAACGCCTCGGCCAGCCCGCTCACGCTGTCGCCGGGGTCCGCGAGGGTCTCGACGTGCGAAAGCGCGGCGGCGAACCCCCCGCTGCGCCACACAATCCGGCCGGTGGCGGCTTCGACCGTGGCCACGCGCACGCACAGCGCCTCAAGCGCATCGGCGGCCGGGTCGTGGAGGGTGGCGTCCATCATCTCTCCATGCCGTGGGCATGGGGGAGATGAAGGACTAGGGAAACCCCCGATGGCGGCCCCTGCGCGCCCCGCCTAGATTGCCGGCGCTCAGGGCCGCAAATGCCGCGGTCCTGCCTGGTGCGAGATCCATGATCGGTCCGAACGCGCTTCCGTCCTCCAACCTCGGCCCGGCGTTCCGCGTCGCGTCCGCCTCGGCGGAGCTGCGGGCGGGCGGGGCGGCGGCTCCCGAGCGCTTCGGCGACTTCGCCGCCTTCGCCGCGCCGGGCGAAGGGCAGGTGGGCCTGGGCCGCGCCACATCCAGCATCGACGTGGACCACGCGGCTCGCCAGGTGGTCGACTTCATCACCGAGGCCTGATTGGTCGCGCTGAAGGCCGATCCGGACTGGATCGGCGCCGCCCAGTCCCTCGTCGCGGCGCTCGAGGCGCAGAAGGAGCCGGAAGGCCGGGTCGAGGTGATCGACGCCGTACGCGGCGCTTTGGGCGACGCCGTCTATCCCGGCTTCGTCAAACTGCTGGCCGCCGTCGCCCGTTTCGGCGACGAGCCCGCGCGCCGGCTGGTGGCCGACGCCTTCGCCGAGGCGCTGTCGACGTCCAAGCTGCCATCCGTGCGTGTGCCCGCCTGGGGCGGCGGCCTGTCGTCCCGGCTGCCGCCGGGGCTTGGCGGCGGGGCGCTGCTCAGTCACCTGCGCGCCGTCGGCCCGATCGAGTTCTTGTGCCTGTGGGCCTGCCGCGACATCGCCAACGAGACGCTCGACCCCGACAGCTTCGAGACCGCCATGGGGTGGCTGCTCAAGCTGTTCGACGCCTCGCCGCGGGCCGCGGTGCTGTACCAGGCGCGCCTCTCCACCGATCTGGAGAGCCCGGTCGAAGGCCTGCACGACAAGGACACGCGCGCCCTGGTGCGGGCGCTGCTCGACGCGTGGGAGGACGGCGTTCCGCCCGACCAGGCGGCGCGTACCGCCCGGCAGGCGCTGAAACCCGCCGACCCCTTCGCGGCGCTGGGGCGGTAGGCCGCCGACCTCCGAGTCCAGCTCCTCCCCGCGCTTGCGGGGGCCCAGGCTTGTCTTTGCAAGCTTAGAAGGCGTGCAGCGGCCGCATGAAGAAAGCCTGGGTCCCCGCATGCGCGGGGATGAGCGGGAGAAAAGGGGATGCCGCCCCGCCACCCCTCAGCCCGCGCTCGCGCCGTGCACGGCTTCGGGGGCGAGGTCGGTCTCCTCGGCCAACTTCAGGTCGCCGAGGGTGATCCCCTTGGCCTCCAGCCGGCGGCGCAGGGTCTCCAGGGCCTTTGACACCTCGGGCGCAGCGTTCGGCCCCGTCGCCAGGGTGATGCCGAGCGAGCCGTCGGGAAGGCGGGTGACGGCCACGCCCTCCAGCGGCGAGCTCAGGTCGTTGAAGCGCACCTGTAGGGTCTGGCCCGGCGACAGCACCTCCGCGCGCGCCGCCGCCTGCTCCAGCATCTGCGCGAAGGCGGCCGGATCGACGGCGTCGGCTGGGGCGGCGGCCTGAGCGGCCTCCGCATGCT
>CAZZZR010000293.1:0-2847 GCA_964658605.1 uncultured Caulobacter sp.
ACCTACCGCTACGCCTTAGGAACTTGGGACGACGTTCTTACACAGCCTCGGTCGAGAGCGGAAGTCGCTTCGCGTCCGGGGTTGGGACGCTGGAGCCCGGCCTACCCCTCCCGCAGCAGCGGCAGCGTGAAGCCCACCGCCGGCGCCAGCGCGGCCTCGGCCCGGCGGAAGCGGAAGCGGCGGGCGGGGCGGCCTCCGGTGGCCTGGTCCATCTCGCCGAGCTCCTCGACCAGGGCGGTGCGCTCCAGCATGCGGCGGAAGTTCGGTTTGTGCAGGGCGACGCCCGCGATCGCCTCCACCGTGCGCTGCAGTTCGGAGAGGGTGAAGCTCGGGCCCATCAGCTCGAACACGATCGGCCGGTACTTCAGCTTGCCCCGCAGCCGCCCGAGCCCGGTGGCCAGGATGCGGCGGTGGTCCGAGGCCATGGGGGCGCCGAGCACGCCCGCGTCGGCGGGAGGCGAGGGGCGGTCGCGGTCGCGCGCGGCCTCCGCGGCCAGGCCCGCCTCGTAGAGCAGCTCGTAGCGCTCCAGCACCCGCTCCTCGTTCCAGCGGTGGCCGTCGAGCGCGAATAGCGCCGCGGCTCGCGCCTCTCGGCCAGGGCGGGCGGCCGCCCAGGCGCGCAGCGGCGGCTCCAGCGCGGCGTGGGCGGCGGGGCGGCCGCGGCGCCAGTCCTCCCACGGGAAGTAGCGGGTCCAGGGCGTCCAGGCGCCGGCGCGCGTCTCCTGCGCGGCGGGCGTCAGGCCGAGGTAGCCGATGGAGATGACGCGCGCCTCCGGACCCGCCTCCTCGCCGAGATCGGCGACGGGCGCGGCGCGGCTGCGGTCGCCGAAGGTGTAGAGCTGCTCGACATAGCCCAGGTCGAACCCGGTCTGCGCGCCGACGAAGCCACGGAGCGCCAGCTCGAAGGTGGGCGGGCCCGAGGGATCGAATGCGCCCGCGGGCAGGGCCGAAACGCCGTCCGCCCGCACCGTCAGCACGGCGAGTTCGGCGGCCTGCAGGGCGGCGACGACGGCGGCGAGCCCCACCACCACGCGTGGCCCGGCTGGCGCGGAGGCGGCCACGGCGCTCACTCGGTCGCGAAGGCGGCGTCGGTCTCGCCGCCGGAGGTCGCGTCCAGGAGGATGCGGAAGCGGGCGAGGTAGCGCTCCTGCGCCGCGGGCGCGGGCAGGGGGGCGAGGTCGGGCTCGAAGCCCGCGGGCGGGGGGCCGAACAGCGGCGTGGCCTCGGCCGGCTTGAAGCCCGCGAGCCGCGTGGCCTCGAACCAGGCGGAGACGCGGTCGGCCGCCTTGATCAGCGCCTTGACCTCGGGCGGCGTCTTCGCCGGCAGGCCGAAGCGCAGGTGCACGGCGTGCTCCAGCCGCTCCTCGAACGCCTTGTAGTCGTAGCCGAGCGCGGCCTTGAACGGCGAGATCATGTCGCCGATCACGTACTCGGCGGCGTCGTGCAGCAGGGCGGCCAGCCGCCAGCGGGGCGCGATCCCCGGCGACAGGTGGGCGACCGCGTCCTCGACCACGAGCGAATGCTGGGCGACGGAGAAGGCGTGCTCGCCCAGCGTCTGGCCGTTCCAGCGGGCGACCCGCGCCAGGCCGTGGGCGATGTCCTCGATCTCGACGTCGAGGGGGGAGGGGTCGAGCAGGTTCAGCCGGCGTCCGGACAGCATCCGCTGCCACGCGCCCGGCTCCGACTTGGGGGCGGCCTTGGGCGCGGGCGTCGCGCGGAGGGCGGAACGGCTGGAGGGTCTGGCCAAGCGGCGGATCCTTGTCGGCGAGCCCGCACAAAGCCCGGCCCGCCGCGAAGATCAACGCCGCTTCAGGGGTGCGTGCGCCTCACGTTGCGGTCCACCAGCTCGCGCAGGTCGTCGAAGCGGTCCTTGTCGACGTGGCGGTCGCCCTCCTTCAGCGTGCCGGAGGCCACGACCAGCGGTCCGCCCACGGGTCCCCGCGCGACATAGGCGGCGGCGTGCGCGCCGCTCGGGCCAGCCGTGTCGGAGGCCAGGATGTAGGTCAGATCCACCGCCTGCTTGCCGACGAAGCCCGCGCGGATCTCGGCCCCGTCGTCGTCGGCCCGGATCGAGGTGCGCGAGCCGTTGAAGGCCCCGTTCACGGTGGCGCCCTTGTCGTCGGCGACGATGTTCTGGCCGAAGGCGTGGATCGAGGCGCCGCCGTCGTCCGCGTTGATGTGCACACCGGGCAGGTTGATGGCCACATGGTCGTGCTTGCGGTCGCCGTCGTCGGCGTTCGCGTCGCCATCCGGGTCGTCGTCCGTCCTGGATGCGGAGGCTGTAACGCTCGTTCCGTTCGCCCGGCTGGTTGTCCCCGCCGTCGTCGCGCCCCCGGCGGGGATGAGGGCGTGGAACGACGCCTCCATGGGCGCCAGCGCGGCCTCGGCCGGCTTCCCGTCAAGCGCCAGGTAGGTCAGCGTCGCCTGCTCGCCGTCGTCGCCGACGTAGCTGCAGCTCTTCCCGTCCGCCGCCTGGATCGTGCGCTTCAGCGAACCCTGTTCGTCGGGGCAGTCCAGCCGGTCCGTGACGGCCAAAGCGCGGTCGCCGCGGTTGCGCCCCTCGCCCAGCTTAACGGGATGGCAGCCGCCCAGGGCGAGCGCCCCCGCCAAGCCCGCCGTCACCGCCGTTCGCCGCCACAGTCCGCCCATAGTCTGATCCTCCCAATCGGAGCGAGGCTGTTGCAGCGCGGCGCGACGGTCCAGTGAAATGACGGTAAGCTTCGGCTTCGCCACGCGATCGGACCCCACCATGCCCTGGACCTCCGCCGACATCCCGAGCCAGGCCGGAAGGCTTGCGGTCGTGACCGGCGCGAGCGGGGGGCTGGGGCTCGAGACCGCCCGCGCGCT
>CAZZZR010000294.1:0-2818 GCA_964658605.1 uncultured Caulobacter sp.
CCGTCACCTTGGCGATCATGCGCTGGGTGGCGGCGGGGTCGGTGCGGCCCTTGAGCAGGTCCACCGCGTACTCCGAACGGGCGTAGGCGATCACCGGCGCCATGGTCGCGTCGCTGAGCTGACCGTGACGCTCGAGGTTTGCGGCCGCGATCGAAGGCAAGGTGTCGATCCACGGCATCGGCGAGAGCGCGCCGTCTGTGGTCGCCGGCCCGTCGAGGAAGGGCGAGACCAGCACCACGCCGCGCACGCCGACGCCCAGCTGCGTCTGCAGGTAGTGGGTGATCCGCGGACCGCGGAAGCCGCCGTAGCTCTCGCCCACCACGTACTTGGGGCTCTGCAACCGGCCGTTCTTGACCAGCCAGTCGTAGACGATGCGCGACAGGTATTCGATGTCGGGCTTGACGGCGTAGAACGCCTTCTTGGTCTTCTCCTCGTCCAGCCGAGAGCGGCTGAAGCCCGTGCCGACGGGGTCGATGAACACGAGGTCGGTGAAGTCGAGCCAGGTGCCGGCGTTGTCCTGCAACGCGGGCGTGTCGCTCGGACTTTCGCCGTTGCCGAACGGCACGCGCTTGGGTCCGATGGCGCCGAGGTTCAGGTAGACCGACGCCGCCCCCGGCCCGCCGTTGAAGGCGAAGGTGACCGGCCGGTTCGGGTCGCGCGGCCTGTCGAGCGTGTAGGCGGTGTAGACGACGTCGGCGGTGGTCTTGCCCTTGTCGTCGCGCACCGGGAGGCTGCCGACGGTGGCGGTGTAGGCCAGCGTCTTGCCCGCCACGTGCGTGGTCTGCTTCACGCTGGCGGCGGCAGGGAGCGGCGCCAGGCTGTCGCCGTCCTTTTTCTCGTCCTTGGAGTCGCGGCCGGAGCCGGCGTGCATCGTCTGCGAGGTTCCGGCGGGCGAGGTCTTGGCGTCCTCGGTCTTGTCGTCCTGCGCGAAAGCAGGCGCGGCGGCGAGGACGATGGCCGTGGTCAGCAGGGCGGCGGAGAGGGCGAGGCGCATGGCGATCCTGTGCGAAGCGGTGGTGCCGACGTTACGAGGTCTTGAAGGCCGGCGTCACTAGGCGGGCGCTTGGGTGGCGCAGAGGCCGTGTCGTCGCCATGTCGCCGCAGATGCGCAATCTCCTGGTTCCGTTCGTTGTTCTCGCAAGCCTGACCGCCGCCGCCGCGGGCGCGCAGGAGCGGCCTCCTCCCCCGTCCCGCCCCCCGACTTTGGCGGAGCGGCTGGACCTCAAGCCCGAGCAGCAGGGCGCCTGGCGCGCCTACCAGGCGGAGCTGGCGCTGGAGCGTGAAGACGCCTCCCACGCCGGCGCCCAAGCCGACATGCTCAACCGCATGACCACGCCCCAACGGCTGGACTGGAGCCTGGCGCAGCTGCCCGGCCGCGAGGCCGACGCCCGCCGCGCCGCCGCCGCCACCCGCGCCTTCTACGAGGCGCTCTCGCCCGACCAGCGCCGCATCTTCGACCGGCTCACCCGGGTGCGCCCGCCCTCGGACGGGCCGCCGCCGAACCGGAGCGCGCCGACCGCGCCGGCAGGAGCGTCGCCAGCGCGGTGACGCCCGCCGCCGGCGCCCATCAGTGGAAGTCGCGGCTGATGATGCGCACGTCGCGGGGGTGGCCGCGCTGCGCGCGCCGGTCCGGCTCCTTCAGCGGCGTGGGGCTGACCACCGTCTTGAACGACTGCAGCTTCGTGGCGCCCGAGCCCGTCGGGCCGTTGGTCAGGACGTGGTCGGAGGGCGCGACCGCCGGCTCGAACACCGCGCCCTCTTCGGTCAGGCGGGAGAGCGCGTCGGAGCGGTCCTCCAGCTTGTGGACGAAGACGTGCGTGACGCCTTCCGGCGACTTCTGGATGCGGCCGTGCGCGAACAGCAGCCGCGACGACATGATCACGCCCCGGTAGCGCTCGAACACCTCCATGACCACCACGAGGTTGGCCACGCCTGTCTCGTCCTCGACCGTGATGAAGCAGACATTCCCGTTTCCGGGACGCTGGCGGACGAGGCAGACCCCCGCCACAGACACGGGCGTGGAGTCGCGCATGTCCTGCAATGTCCCGCAGGGCGCGGCGCCTTCGGCGGCGAAGGCGGTCCTCAGGAATTCCATGGGGTGGCCCTTCAGCGACAGCCGGGTGGTGCGGTAGTCGGCCACCACCTCCTCCGAGCGGCTGAGGTCGGGCAGGGGGGGCGGCGGCGTAAACTTCGGCAGCGACGCCAGGAGCGGCGGCGCGGCCTTGCGGTCGGTCTTCAGCGACTGCCAGAACCCGCCCCGGCGCGAGGTCTTGAAGCTCTGGAAGGCGTCCGCGTCCGCCAGCCGCCGCACCTGCGCCCGCGTCAGGTTGGTGCGGCGCATGAAGACGTCGAAGTCGCCGAACCCCTCCCCGCGCAACTCGGGGATCGCCTGCGCCCACTTTTCGCTCATGCCGTCGATCATCCGCAGGCCGAGCCGCACGGCCATCTCGCCGCCGTCGGTCGTCTCGATCGTGCAGTCCCAGTCGCTGTGCTCGACGTCGACCGGCCGCACCTCCACCCCGTGTTCGACCGCATCGCGCACCAGCTGGGCGGGAGCGTAGAACCCCATCGGCTGGCTGTTCAGCAGCGCGACGCAGAACACAGCCGGAAACCGGCACTTCAGCCACGCGGAGACATAGACCAGCTTGGCGAAGCTCGCCGCATGGCTCTCCGGAAAGCCGTAGGAGCCGAAGCCCTCGATCTGCTTGAAGATCTGGGCGGCGAAGTGCGGAGCGTATCCCCGCCGCGCCATGCCCTTGATCAGCTTCTGCTCGAACCGGCCCATGCCGCCCGCGCGCTTGAAGGTGGCCATGGCGCG
>CAZZZR010000295.1:0-2816 GCA_964658605.1 uncultured Caulobacter sp.
CCGTTCGACGTTCTGGCGGCTCTCGCCGAGACCAGCCCCGCCCCCTTCGCCGGCTACCTGCGGCTGCCGGGGCGCGCGGTGGTCAGCAACTCGCCGGAACGATTCGTCTCGGTCTCGGCGGACGGGACGGCGCGCACGCAGCCGATCAAGGGCACCCGCCCCCGCGGCGCGACGCCGGACGCCGACCGCGCGCTCGCCGCCGAGCTCCTGGCCAGCGGCAAGGACCGGGCGGAGAACCTGATGATCGTCGACCTGATGCGCAACGACCTCGCCCGCGCCTGCGCGGCGGGCTCGGTCAAGGTCGAGGCGTTCTGCGCGCTGGAGAGCTTCGCCAACGTGCACCACCTGGTCTCCACCGTGACCGGGCGGCTGGCGGCGGGGCGCGACGCGCTGGACCTGTTCGCCGCGGCCTTCCCCCCCGGCTCGGTGACCGGGGCGCCCAAGCTGCAGGCTCAGGCGGTGATCGCCCGCCACGAACCGCCCCGCGGTCCCTACTGCGGCTCGCTGTTCTGGGCGGGCGCGGACGGGGCGTTCGACTCGAGCGTCCTGATCCGCACCCTGGCCTTCGAGGAGGAGGCGGAGGGCGGCTGGCGGTTCGAAACGCGCGCCGGAGCCGGGATCACCGCCGACAGCGACCCGCAAGGCGAGGACGCCGAGGCGCTCGCCAAGATCGCCGCCATCCGCCGGGCGCTGGAGGCATGAGCGTCCCCGCCGGCGTTCCCGGCGACGACCGGGGGCTGACGCTGGGCGTGGGCCTGTTCGAGACGCTGTTCGTGCGCGACGGGCGGCCCGCGCACTGGACCGCCCACCTCGACCGGCTGGCGCGCGGCTGCGCGAGGCTGGGTCTGCCCTCGCCCGCCTCGTCGCAGGCGCAGGAGGCCGGCGAGGCGGCGCTGGCGGCGTCCGGGCTGGCGGCAGGCCTGGCGGTGCTGCGGCTGACCTGGACGGGCGGGGGCGGCGGCCGGGGCCTCGCCGTGCCCGCGTCGCCCGAGCCCCGACTGCTCGCCATCGCCTCCCCCTGGTCCGAACCGCCGCCCGCGCTGCGCCTCGCCACCTCGGCGATCCGGCGCAACGCGTTCTCGCCCGCCTCGCGGCTGAAGACGCTGAGCTACCTCGACAACGTGGCCGCGCGCGCCGAGGCGGTGGCGGCGGGGGCGGCCGAGGCGCTGATGCTCAACACCTCCGGCATGGTCGCCTGCGCCGCCGCGGGCAACGTCTTCTGGGTGGAGGGCGAGGCGCTGGTCACGCCGACGCTGAAGTGCGGCGTGCTGGACGGGATCGTGCGCGAACTGGCGCTGAGCCTGGCCCCACGCTTCGGCTACGTCGCGAAGTCGATCGGCGCGCCCGTGGAGGCGCTGCGGCGTGCGCAGGGCGCCTTCGTCACCAACAGCCTGGTCGGCGCGGTGCCCATTTCGACCCTGGACGGCCGGCCGCTCCCGCCGCCCGATACCCGCCTCGCCTGCCTGATCTCAGCGATCCGCGATCAGGCGTGGAGCACCACCGGCAGCCGGTCGTAGCCGCGCACGAAGGCCGACAGCACGCGGCTGGGCTCGCCCACCACCTCGATGTGGCTGAAGCGCTTGAGGATCTCCTCCCAGATGATCTTCAGCTGCATCTCGGCCAGGCGGTTGCCCACGCAGCGGTGGATGCCGAAGCCGAAGGAGAGGTGGCGGCGCACGTTCGGCCGCTCGATCCAGAAGTCGTTGGGCCGCTCGATCGCGGTCTCGTCGCGGTTGCCCGAAACGTACCACATCACGACCTTCTCGCCCCTCTTGATCAGCTCGCCGCCCACCTCGATGTCACGGGTGGCGTTGCGGCGCATGTGGGCGAGCGGCGTCTGCCAGCGGATGGTCTCCGAGACCATGGCCGGGATCAGCGAGTGGTCGGCCTTCAGCTTGGCGTACTGGTCGGGGTTCTGGTTCAGCGCCACGACGCTGCCGGAGATCGAGTTGCGGGTGGTGTCGTTGCCGCCCACGATGAGCAGGATCAGGTTCCCCAGATACTCCATCCGGTCCATGTCCTTGGTGCTCTCGCCGTGCGCCAGCATGGAGATCAGGTCGCCCTTGGGCGTCTGGTTCACCCGCTCGTTCCACACGTTGAGGAAGTAGTCGGCGCAGCCGAACAGCTCCATCTTGCGCGCATCGCGGCTCTCGACGATGCCGCTCTCGTCGCTGGCGGTCGCCACATCCGACCAGCGGGTCAGCTTGCGCCGGTCCTCCTGCGGGATGTCGAACAGGTTGGCGAGCGTCATCGCCGTAAGCTCGATCGAGACCTTGTCGACCCAGTCGATTTCCTCGCCGATCGGCAGGCCGTCGAGGATCTGGCCGGCGCGCTCCCGGATCAGCGGCTCCATGGCGGCGAGGTTCTGGCCGGCCACGATGGGGCTGATGGTCTTGCGCTGGGCGTCGTGCTTGGGCGGGTCCATCGCGATGAACATGGGGAGGTGGAAGTCCTCCTCCGGGTCGAAGATCGTGATGGAGGGCTCCGACGAGAACGCCTCGTGGTTGGTGTCCACCGCCATGATGTCTTCGTACCGGGTCACCGACCAGTAGGGCCCGAACTCGTGCTCCTCCTGCCGATGCACCGGCGCGTCGCGGCGCAGGCGTTCGAACACCGCCAGCTCGGCGCCCGCGCCGAACAGGAGCGGATCGGCGGGCTTGATCTGGTCGAGCGGCAGGCTCCAGGCCAGCTTCTCGTATTCGGCCTTGGTGAGCCGCACGCCGCTGCTTTGGGCGCCGCCTTCGACAACCCCCGTCCCGTCCGCCATCGTCTCCTCCCTGGAGTCCGTCGCGCCTCGTTTTGCGGAGCTTGCCCCC
>CAZZZR010000296.1:0-2793 GCA_964658605.1 uncultured Caulobacter sp.
CCTCCACCGGCTTCGCCTACACCGCCGCCCTGAAGGCCAAGGGCTCCGCGACATGGGACGCGCGCAGCCTGTCGCGCTACCTGGCCGATCCGCAGGCCGCCGTGCCCGGCACGGCCATGGCCGTGCAGGTGTCGGACGCGACCGCCCGCCACGACCT
Source organism: uncultured Caulobacter sp. (assembly GCA_964658605.1). Lineage (GTDB taxonomy): Bacteria > Pseudomonadota > Alphaproteobacteria > Caulobacterales > Caulobacteraceae > JASLDZ01. Next base: position 158 of record CAZZZR010000296.1, read on the forward strand.
GATCGCCTACCTCGCGACGCTCAAGACCAAGGGCGCTGGATCGGACGCCGCCATCCCGTCGGCGAACGCCGGCCCGTTCGGCGGCTGGCGGCAGGACGCGCCGGGCAAGGCGCACCACATCACCGTGGCCGACCTGCCCAAGCCCTTCGCCACCCCCTCCTCCAGCAACGGCTCGCAGGAGGTTCCGCGCCCTGCAGGCGCGTCCCCGCACGTACCGCCGGGCTTCAAGGTGGCGGTGTTCGCCGATGGGCTGGAAGGTCCGCGGCAGATGCGGGTGATGGCGAACGGCGACGTCTTCGTCGCCGAGACCGCCGCCGGCCGCATCCGGGTGCTGCGCGCGAGGGACGGCGCCGAGCACCCCGACGCCAAGGCGGTGTTCGCCTCCGGCCTCACCGGCCCGTTCGGCATGGCCGCCTATCCCGCCGCCGACCCCCGATGGCTGTATGTCGCCGAGCGCAATCGGGTGATCCGCTTCCCCTACCAGGTCGGCGACCTGAAGCCGCGCGGCGGGCCCGAGGTGGTGATCACTTCCCTCGCGCCGACCACGGGCGGCCACACCACGCGCGACCTCGTCTTCTCCGCGGACGGGACACGGATGTTCGTCTCCGTGGGTTCAGCCTCCAACATCGCCGAGGAGATGCCCCAGAAGCCCGTCGCCGAAGCCGTCGCCTTCGACAAGGCGCATGGCCTGGGCGCCGCCTGGGGGCCGGAGGAGAACCGCGCCGACGTGCTGGCGTTCACCCCGGATGGCAAGGCGGGGAAGGTGTTCGCCGCCGGCATCCGCAACTGCGTCGGCATGGCGGTGCAGCCGAAGACCGGCTCCCTGTGGTGCTCGGTCAACGAGCGGGACGAGTTGGGCGACAACCTCGTGCCTGACTACGTCACGCGCGTGCAGGAGGGGCGTTTCTACGGCTGGCCCTGGCTCTACCTCGGCGACCATGAGGATCCACGGCTGAAGGGCCGGCGGCCGGACCTGAAGGGCAAGGCGACCGTGCCGGACGTGCTCCTGCAGGCGCACTCCGCGTCGCTCGGGATGACCTTCTACACCGGCGCGGCCATGCCCCCCGCGTGGCGGGGCTCGGCCTTCGCCGCCGAGCACGGCTCCTGGAACCGCGGCGAGCGGACGGGGCCCAAGTTGATCCGCATTCCGCTCAACCCGGACGGCTCGCCGACGGGCGCCTACGAGGACGTGATGACGGGCTTCACGATCGACAACCAGAGCGTCTGGGGGCGCCCGGTCGGCGTGGCGACCGCGCACGACGGCGCCGTTCTCGTCAGCGACGACGGGGGCGACGTGATCTGGCGGCTGACGTGGGTCGGCAAGCCGTAGTCGTCTAAACGGCCCGTCAAGCGCGCCCGGCTAGGCTGCGCGCATGGCCCTCGCCGACCGCCTCTCCACCCGCCTCGCGGAGGCCCTTCCGGGCGGCGCGGCGCTGCGTCTGGATCGGGCGCGCGCGAGCCTGTGTTTCGACGACTTCCCGCGTTCCGCGTGGGCGGCGGGCGGCCCGATCCTGGCCCGGCGCGGCGTGCGGGCGAGCTTCTATGCCGCCGGGAGCTTCTGCGGCCGCTTCGCCGAGGGCAACGCGCAGTTCACCGCCGCCGACCTGCGCGAAGTGCGCGACGCGGGTCACGAGATCGGATGCCACAGCTTCTCGCACAGGCCAGCGCCCGCGATGGCGACGCGAACCTTCGAGGAGGACCTCGACCGCAACGCCGCCTTCCTGGGCGCCGAGGCGAGGGTCGCGCCGGCCACCTTCGCCTATCCGTTCGGCCTGATGTCGCCCGCGTCGATCGCGGTGACGGGCCGACGGTTCCGGGGCGCGCGCCGGGTGCGGGGCGGCGTCAACGGGGGCCGGCTGGATCCTCGCCGCATCGCCGCCGTCCCGCTGGAGGCGCGGTCGTGGACCGCAGCGAGCGTGGAGGCCGTCGTGGCGCAGGCGGCGCGGCGGCGAGGCTGGCTCGTGCTCTTCACCCACGACGTCTCGCCCACGCCGACGCCCTACGGCTGCACGCCGCAGGTGCTGGAGCACGCGCTGGAGACGCTCGCGCGGGCCGAGGTGGAGCTTATGCCGGTCGCCGAGGCGCTCCAGCGGTCGTGAAGGCGATGCTCAGCGTTTCGGGGGCCCGCGCAGCAGCCGTCCCGCCGGCTCCTCCGGCGTCGCCTTGCCGGTGAACACGGAGACGGAGATCGGGGTGGCGCAGACGCGGTCCTGGTTCGACCACCAGCGCCCCGACGCCTCGCACTTCTGGCGCGGGGCCACCCAGCCGATCTGATAGATCCACACCCCGGCGATCCCGAGGGCGAACAGGCCCAGGAAGGCCCATTTGAGCGTAGTGAAGGTGCTCTGCATCGTACCTGAACGCCGATCACTTTGACATGCGCTCGGCCGCGCGCCCCTTGACGCCGGCGCTCGCGCGGGATTGACAGGAGCCAAATCTAGGACGCCGCCCGGGTGCTGGGAAGGCGTCGCTCTCCTTCGACCCTGAGGAACGCCGATGAAGGTGCTCGTGCCCGTCAAGCGGGTGATCGACTACAACGTCAAGGCCCGCGTGAAGGCCGACCAGACCGGAGTCGACCTCGCCAACGTCAAGATGAGCATGAACCCCTTCGACGAGATCGCCGTCGAGGAGGCCGT
>CAZZZR010000297.1:0-2776 GCA_964658605.1 uncultured Caulobacter sp.
CGATGTTGCGCGAGGCGAAGATCGCCACCCCCGGCGCGTTGAAGGTGGCGAAGCGGAAGCCGCGCCGGTTGGCCACCACCTGGGTGATCGCGCCGCCCAGCGAGTGCCCGCAGATGAACACGTTGGGCAGGTGCTGGTAGGCGAAGGCGTAGTCCTCCGCGTCGCTGAAGTAGCTGGTGTTCATGCCCGAGCCGAGCTTCAGGTCGGCCACCGCGTCCATGCCCTGGGCCGTGCCCCGGAAGGCCAGCACGGTGACGCCGTTGTTGACGTAGGTCGCGGCCTGGAAGCCGTCCATACGCCCCGTCGCCAGGTGCTGGTCGGTGCGGATCCAGCCGCCGTCCACCGTCTGCGGACAGGAATAGGCGGCCCCCGCCAGGGCGGCCATCTCGAGCAGCGTCGGCATCGTGCGTTCCCCCGTCGGCGCTTGCGGCTTGCGCCCAAGCTTCGGCCGACCGCCCCCCCGGGAGCGGGCAACTATCCGCCAGCTCCCAAGGCTCGCCAAGCTCGAAGACGCAGATTTGCACGACGTTTTGCGCTCAGACGCGCTCGATGATCGTCGCCGTCCCCATGCCGGCGCCGACGCACAGGGTGGCGAGCGCGGTCGACTGGCCCGTCCGCTCCAGCTCGTCGAGCACGGTGCCGAGGATCATGGCGCCCGTGGCCCCGAGCGGGTGGCCCATGGCGATGGCGCCGCCGTTCACGTTCATCTTGTCGTGCGGGATGTCCAGCGCCTGCATCATGCGCAGCACCACGGCGGCGAAGGCCTCGTTCAGTTCGTAGAGGTCGATGTCGCCGACCTCCATGCCGGCCTTCTTCAGCACCTTCTGCGTGACGTAGGACGGGCCGGTCAGCATGATCGACGGTTCCGAGCCGATCGAGGCCATCGCCTTGATCTTCGCGCGCGGCTTCAGCCCCAGCGCCTCACCCATCTCCTTGGTGCCGACCAGCACCCCCGCCGAGCCGTCCACGATGCCCGACGAGTTTCCGGCATGGTGCACGTGGTTGACCGTCTCGACCTGCGGGTAGCGCTGGGTGATGACGCTGTCGAAGGCCATCTCGCCCGGCACGGTGAAGCTGGGGTTCAGCGAGGCGAGCGACTGCATGGTGGTCTGCGGGCGCATGTGCTCGTCGTGGGTCAGGCGCGGCAGGCCGAGCTGGTCCTTGACGGTGATGACGCTGTTCCTGAACCGGCCCTCGTCCCACGCCCGCTTGGCCCGAGTCTGGCTCTCGACGGCGTAGGCGTCCACGTCGTCGCGGCTGAAGCCGTAGAGGGTGGCGATCATGTCGGCCGAGATGCCCTGCGGCGCGAAGTAGGTCTTGATCGCGGAGGACGGGTCCACCGGCCAGGCGCCGGAGTCCGAGCCCATGGGCACGCGGCTCATGCTCTCCACGCCGCCGCCGATCGCCATGTCGGCCTCGCCGCTCATCACCTTGGCCGCGGCCATGTTCACGGCCTCCAGCCCCGAGGCGCAGAAGCGGTTGATCTGCACGCCGGCGGTGGTCTCGGCGTAGTCGGCGTTGAGCACGGCGGTGCGCGCGATGTCGCTGCCCTGCTCCATCACCGGCGAGACGCAGCCCAGCACCACGTCGTCCACCTTGGAGGTGTCCAGATTATTGCGGTCGCGCAGCTGCTCCAGCACCTGGGTGGCGAGGCTGAGGGCGGTGATCTCGTGCAGCGAGCCGTCGCTCTTGCCGCGGCCCCGGGGGGTGCGGACGGCGTCGTAGATGTAGGCTTCGGGCATGGTGTTCAGGCTCCCTGTAGGGCCGGCACGGGTTCGACCCGTACGTTCGTGATGACGGAATTGGCGATGTTGCAGGCGCCGTGCGCCTTGTGGTGCAGCTCGGCCATGAGCGCGGGTCCCACCGGAGAGCCATCCGCCAGCGCGGCCTCGACCTGCGGCTGGAGCCGGCAGTCGTACACGCCGATCTTGCCCGAAGGCATCTTGCCCATCTTGCCGAGGGGTTCGTCGCGGTAGCGGGAGACGACCACGCCCGCGTGCTTGGCGAAGTCGAGGAACCACAGCATGTGGCAGGCGGCGATGGAGGCGACCAGCATCTCCTCCGGATCGGCTGCCGCCTCCAGGCTCCACGGCGCCTTGACCGCGGACGGTGAAGCGGAGCCGGGCAGCGAGACCCCGCCGTCGAAGCGGATGGTGTGGCCGCGCGAATAATGGCCCGCGGCGAAGTCGTCGCCCGGCCGCAGCGTCCATTCGACGACGGCGTTGTGCCCGCTCATCGGCTCCTCGCTTCCGAGCCGCTTAGATGGTGAGGTTCCGTCACGTCAGCCAAGACCTCAGCCCGGCGCCCGGTAGCCGATGACGCCGGTGCCGCCGTCCACGTCCAGGATCGTGCCGGTGATGTACTGGCCGGCCGGGCTGCACAAATAGAGCGCCGCGTCGCCGATCTCGTCCTTGCGCCCGTAGCGGCGAAGCGGCGTGCCCTCGATCACCGCGGCCGCCATCTCCGGCGTCGAGGCCAGCCGCGCCATCCCCTCCGTGCCCTCGATCGGGCCGGGGGAGATGCCGTTGACACGCACGCCCATCGGGCCCCATTCGATCGCCAGCGTCTTGACCAGCATGTTGACGCCCGCCTTGGCGGCGCAGACGTGGGCCTGCAGGGGCACGGGCTTTACGGCCTGCCCCGCCGTGATGGCGATCAGCGAGGCGCCGGGCGCGACCAGGTGCTCGAACCCGGCGCGGAACAGGTTGAACGAGCCGATCAGGTCGATGTCGACCACCGCCTTGAAGGCGTTGGCGCTCATGCCGAGCGCGGGCGC
>CAZZZR010000298.1:0-2722 GCA_964658605.1 uncultured Caulobacter sp.
TAGAACTGGTTGCGCAGGATCATGAAGGTCCAGGCCTTCATGTTGGTGCCCATCTGGAAGGAGGACCGCGCGTCCCAGGCCTTCATCACCGCGTCCTGCGCCAGATCGTCGGCGGCGGCGGCGTCGCCGCACAGGGTGCGCGCGAACGCCCGCAGGTGCGGAATGAGGGCGACGAGATCGCCCTTGAAGGTGGCCTCTTCGCGCGGGCTCAGCTCGACGTTACGCGCCATCAGCCGCGGCCGCCCTTGGATGGGGCGTCCGAAGCGTCGGCCTTGCGCAGGATGTCGAGGAACTCGTCGGGCACAGGCTCATTCACGATCTCGTCGAACATCTGCCGCAGCTTCACGCCTATCGCCTGCTGGCGCAAGCGCGCCTCTTCGAGCTCGGCATCCTCCGTCGACGGTCCGGCGGATTTGGGGCTGCTCGCCATTGATCATCTTTCGCGCGCGAGGGCGGCGCCTTGCGCGCCACCGAAGGCCAGACGCCGGAAACCAACGGCGCGCTCGCGGGTTCCAGCATAAGTTATTTTTGAAGACGCCTTCGCGCCGCGACTTTCCCGAGACCTTGCATTTCGGCGCGGGGCGGCGCTTCAAGACCGGCGCGGCCAGGAGCGTCGCGCGACAAATCGACCGCCACCGCCGGAGTGAACATGGGCCTTCTCGAACGCCTGGCGCCGCATCTGCCCTACGTCCGTCGCTACGCCCGCGCTCTGACCGGCGACCAGACCGCCGGCGACGCTTACGTCCGCGCCTCCCTGCAGGCGCTGGCTGACGGCGAGGCGCAGCTGCCGGCCCACCTGACCCCGCGCGTCGCCCTCTACCATGTCTTCCACGTGATCTGGGGCGGAACCGGCGCCAAGCTCGAGAGCGACGCGGGCGAGAGCCTGGCCGCGCACGATGTCGGAGACGCCTCGCGCCGCCTCATGCGGATCACCCCGCGCAGCCGCCAGGCCTTCCTGCTCACCTCGCTGGAGGGCTTCAGCCCCGCCGAGGCGGGCCAGATCCTCGCCGCCGGATCGGGCGAGATCGAGCAGCTGATCAGCGAGGCGCAACGTGAACTCGACGCCGAGCTGGCCACGCGCGTCCTGATCATCGAGGACGAGCCGGTGATCGCCAGCGACATCGAGGCGCTGGTGCGCGAGCTCGGCCACGAGGTCCTGGACGTCGCCGCCACCCGCTCCGAAGCGGTGGAGGCGGTCGCCCGCGAGACGCCCGGCCTCGTCCTCGCCGATATCCAGCTGGCGGACGGCTCGTCCGGCATCGACGCGGTCAAGGACATCCTGGGCCGCTACGACGTGCCGGTGATCTTCATCACCGCCTTCCCCGAGCGCCTGCTGACGGGAGAGCGGCCGGAGCCCACCTTCCTCATCACCAAGCCCTTCCAGCCGGAGACGGTGAAGGCCGCGATCGGCCAGGCGCTGTTCTTCCATCCCGGGCGCGCCCGCGCGGCGGCCTGACGCAGGGCGGAGGCCGGAACCCGCCTCCTTGCCCGCCGTTCGGGTCTAGACCGATGCGGCGGCCGTTGCGGCCGGCCGGTCGTCAGCCTTGAGGAGCATCCATGGGAACGGCCGCAGGAGCGTTGAAGGGAGACGCCGATCGCGTCCATGCCGACGGCCGCCGGGTCGTCGACGACCTCAGCCGCGCCGCCGATCACGCGCGCGACCTGTTCCCGGAGTTCGCCCGCCAGGCGCGGGAGCTGTTCGACGAGGGGATCGAGCGTCTCCGTGGGCAGCTTCGCGACGGCGGCCGGGAGGCCAAGGCGGCCGCCGGCGACCAGTTCGACTCCGCTCGGCTCTACGTCGTGGATCGCGTGCAGGAGCGGCCGCTGACCGTCACCTTGGCGGCGCTCGGCGTCGGCGTCCTGGTCGGACTGCTCTTCGCGAGCGGTTCGCGCCGATGATTCTCAAACGGGTGTTGTCCGCCGCGGCCGCGGCGGGCGCGGTGCTGGCGGGGGCCGGAGTGACCGTGGTCGCGGCCTCCTATGCGCTCTACGCCTGGATGACGGCCTACCTTCCCCGGGCGGGCGCCGCGGCGGTGGTTGCCGCTGTCTTCGCCGTGATCGTCCTGGTGGTGGCGGTGATCGCCGTGCGCGCCGCCTCGCCGAAGAAGCCCAAGCCCTCCGAACAGCCGCGGTCGCTGATCGACCGCGGCATGGAGCTGGCTCGGGAGAAGCCGGCGCTGGCCGCGGTCGGCGCCGTCGCCGCGGGCCTGATCGCGCTTCGCAACCCCGCCCTCATCGCGGCGCTGGTCGGCCTCGCCGGGCAGCAGCCGCCCCCCAAGACCAAGCGCTAGGGCCGACGCGCCCGGCGCACATCAGAGAGGCTCGCCATGACGACCTTCCCCCTGCCCGACCTGCCCTACGCCTACGACGCGCTGCAGCCGACCATCTCCAAGGAGATCATGACGCTGCACCACGACAAGCACCACAAGACCTACGTGGACTTCGTCAACAAGTGGGTGGCGGACAATGGCGCGAGCGCTCCCGACATGGAGACGCTGGTGCGTGACTCGAACGGCGACACGGCCAAGGCCAAGCTGTTCAACAACGCCGGCCAGGCCTGGAACCACGGCTTCTTCTGGAACGCCATGAAGCCCGGCGGCGGCAAGCCCGCAGGCGCGATCGCCGGCGCAGTCGACAAGTTCGGCGGCCTCGACGCTCTGAAGGCCAAGTTCGTCGAGGGCGGCGTCGGCCAGTTCGGCTCGGGCTGGGTGTGGATCCAGGC
>CAZZZR010000299.1:0-2722 GCA_964658605.1 uncultured Caulobacter sp.
CGGCTTGTCCGAGGCGCCGAATTCGACGGTCTTGGCGTAGATCTGCTTGATCCCGCCGCCGGAGCCGATGGCCTGATAGTTCAGACGCGGCGCGCCCGGCGTCTTGCCGTATTCCTCGGCCCACTTTTGGTAGACCGGCGCGGGCGCGGTGGCCCCGGCTCCCGAGATGTCCGCCGCCTGCGCCACGAAGGCGCCGCCGAGGGCGCCCATGCCAAGCGCCGCGATCGCCGCGGTCGCAACCCACTTCGTCATTGGTGTTCTCCTGAGCTTGGCGAGCCCCCTCGCCGCTCTCTGGAGAACGCTTAGCGTGCGGCCATCATGCTTTTGTGACACTCCCACGACGACCGTCACAAATGTCGCCGGCCCGAAACGGAACTGGCGCGATGCGACCGGCATTGCGAAGCTTGGCGTTTCCGGAGTCCGCCCATGCCCCGCCGTCGATGCTGAGCCTTCCCGGCAAGACCGTCTGGCGGCTGGAGGCGGCCGACCGCGCCGCCGTGCTCCTGGACATGGCGGCCTACTTCAAGGCGGCCAAGGCGGCGATGGAGGGCGCGCGCCGCTCGATCCACCTGCTGGGCTGGGCCTTCGACCCGGACACGCGCTTCGCGCCGGGCGAAACGGGCGTGGACCCCTCGCGCGACCGCATCGGGGCCTTCCTCAAGCACCTCGCCTGCAACCGGCCGGAGGTCGACGTGCGGCTGCTGGTGTGGAAGTCGGCGCTCCCGATCGCGGCCTCGCAGAACTTCTTCCCGCACCGGGCGCGCAAGACGTTCAGGAACACCCCGGTGCGCTTCCGGCTGGCCGCCGACCTGCCCTTGGGCGCCTGCCACCACCAGAAGGCGCTGATCGTCGACGACGAGATCGCCTTCGTCGGCGGCGGCGACATCGCCCCCGACCGCTGGGACACGCCCGAGCACCTGGACGACGACCCCCGCCGCGCCAAGCGCCGCTTCGGTCGCGGCCACGGCGTGTTCGACGCCCGCCACGAGATGATGCTGGCCATGGACGGCGACGCCGCCCACGCGATGGGGCGGCTGTTCCGAGAGCGGTGGTTCTCGGCTTCGCGTCAGCGGCTGCCCGACCCCAAGGATGACGGCGTCACCGTCGAGCCCGCGGACCTGTGGCCCAAGGACCTGCCGGTCGACGCGCGCGACGTGCGCATCGGCATCGCCCGCACCCTGCCCCGCTGGCGCAGGCAGGCCGAGGTGCGCGAGGCGGAGGCTCTGCACCTGGCCGCCATCGCCGACGCGAAGTTCCTGATCTACATGGAGAACCAGTATTTCGCCTCGCCGGTTATCGCCGAGGCCCTGGCCGCGCGGCTGGCCGAGCCCGGCGGTCCGGAGGTGGTGCTGGTCTCCACCCTGCACAGCCCGAGCTATTTCGACCAGATCACCATGGACCGCACGCGCCTGGCCTTCCTCAAGCGGCTGAAGGACGCCGACGCCGAGGGCCGGGGGGCGGAGGGCAAGGCGGGGTCGTCCAAACTGCACGCCTTCTGCCCGGTCACGGCCAAGGGGCGGCCGATCATCGTGCACGCCAAGGTGACGGTGATCGACGACCGGATGCTGCGGATCGGCTCGTGCAACATCAACAACCGCTCCACCGGCTTCGACACCGAGTGCGATGTCGCCCTGGAGGCGCAGGACGGGGAGGCAGGCGCCGCGGTGCGGGCTGCGGTCCGGGCGTGGCGCACGCGGATGGTGGCGCACTGGCTGGCCAAGCCCGCCGCCGCGGTCGACGCGGCCCTGGCCCGCGGCGAGGGACTGGCCGCCGTGGTCGGGAGGCTGGACGATCGGGCCGCCCCGCGGCTGCGCCCGCTGGAGCCGGCGCCGATCGGACCGCTGGCCACCTTCATCGCCGCCTACCACCTGGGCGACCCGGCCAGCCCCGCGGACAGCTGGCGGCCGTGGAACCGGCGGAGGACGCTGGAACGCAATCTCGCGCGGGTCGCGCACAAGCTCGAAGCGGCGGGCCTGCCCGCGCCGGTCGACGCCCTCAGCCCCGAGACGGTGTAGGAGCCGCCCCGGCTCGCGATTGCACCGCAAGGCGCGGAGCGCGCGCCGCCTCTCGGTCGGCCAGGGTGGTCTTCCCAGACCCTGAGCCAGACCCCGAGGTTGCGATGTTCCAGATCCAGGCCCTGCCCGCCGCGCCTTTCACACCCCTGTTCGAGTTGCCGGAGGACGAGTTGGCCGCTCGCGGCGCCGTACGCCGGGTGGCGGACGCCAAGCCCGGCTTCCCCTGCCGCGTCAGCCTCGCCGACGCCGAGCCGGGCGAGACGGTGATCCTGGCTCACTACGAGCACCAGCCGGCCGACAGCCCGTTCCGGGCGAGCCACGCCGTCTATGTGCGCAAGGACGCCGTGTAGGCGACGCCCGCGCCGGGCGCCGTGCCCGAGGTGCTGCGGTCGCGCACCCTGTCGCTGCGCGCCTTCGACGCCGCGGGGATGATGCTCGACGCCGACCTCGTCGAGGGTCGGGCCCTGGAGGGGGCGGCCGAGCGGCTGCTGGCGGACCCCGCGGTCGCCTACCTGCACGCCCACTTCGCCAAGCCGGGCTGCTTCGCCTGCCGGATCGACCGCGCGTAAATCGACGGCGCGCCGGGCGGCGGGAGCCTGCGCCCCCGCCGGGCGCGCCGTTTACGCGAACGCGTACTGGAAGCCGGTCCCGTCGGTGGTGACGTCGATGCCCTTGACCTCCTCGCCGCCCATCTGCCGGTTCAGGAG
>CAZZZR010000300.1:0-2709 GCA_964658605.1 uncultured Caulobacter sp.
CCACGCAGAAGCTGCAGAACTTGTCGCAGCCCTCCTGCACGGTGAGGAAGGCGGTCGGACCGGCCGGCGTGCGCACCGTTTCCGCCAGACGGTCGAACTTGTCCTCGGGCGAGAAGTCGGCCGCGAGGCGCTCGCCCCGCGCCCGGCTGGCCCGGGCGATCAGCTCGGGGATCTGGTGGTAGGCCTGCGGTCCGACCACGAGGTCGACCGCGGGCTGACGCGTCATGATCTCCGCGCCTTGCGCCTGCGCCACGCAGCCGGCGACCACGATGGTCGAGCGGGCGTGACCCGCGGCGAGCCGCTCGCCACGGATCTCCTTCAGCCGGCCGAGCTCGGAATAGACCTTTTCGGCGGCCTTCTCGCGGATATGGCAAGTGTTCAGCACCACGAGGTCGGCGTCCTCGACCGCGCCGGTCATGGCGTAGCCCAGCGGGCGCAGCACGTCGGCCATCCGCTCGCTGTCGTAGACGTTCATCTGACAGCCGTAGGTCTTGATGTGCAGGCGCTTGGGCGCCGCCGTCCCGGTCATGCGACGGTTATGCGGGTGGGGCGCAGCGGCGGCAAGCTCGGGCCCGTTCTCCTCCCTATGCGCAGCATGGGGAGGGGGACCGCGAAGCGGTGGAGGGGCCGCGCCGCAGGCGCGGAACCGCGCGGGCGGAAAGCGTCTTCCGCGCTCTCGCGCGGCCCCCTCCCGGCTCCGCCGTACTCCCCCGCGCTTCGCGCAGGGGAGAGAAGCCGGAGCCGCTTCCCCCCGCCCGCCAAATCGCTCCACACTCCGCCGCATGATCTCCGGCAAGACCATGCTCGTGACGGGCGGCACGGGCTCCTTCGGCCACACGGTGGTGGAGCGCTGCCTGCAGGCGGCGGTGAAGGAGATCCGCATCCACTCTGGAAGTGCTGATCGAGCAGGAGCGGCTGCGCGACGCGCAGATCGTGCTCGCCCAGATTCGCTACTCCGCCTACGTCAGCCAGGCCGCGCTACTGTCGGCCATGGGCCGGATGGAAGTCTCGCAGCTGAGCACGGCCGTGCCGCTCTACGACCCGGTCAAGCACTTCAAGCGCGTGCGCAACGCCGACGCCTTGCCGTGGGAGCCGGCGATCGCGGCGATCGACCGCGGCCTGGGCTACCCCGCGGACAGGGGCAAGGCGATCCCGGCCCCGGCGCCCGCCGCCACGCCCACCGCGATCGGCCCGGCCGGAAATCCGCCCCCGCCAGCGGGCGCCTACGCGCTCTCCGGCCCCACCGCTCCGCTGCCGGGCACCCAGCCGCGCAACACGCCGCTCCGGCTGGACAGCACGCCCGACCCGAACGCCCCGGTTCCCACCGCGCGGCCGTGATGGGCCAGTCGCCGCCCTGGGCGTCCATGGCGCTCAATGCAAAGGACATGCACAAGGCCGCTTGGCTGGCATTGGGCTGCGCGGCGTTCGGCGCCGTCGCCGTCTGGCAGGTCGTCGTCTCGCTGACCTCCGGCGTGGCGCATGGTCGTGGACATGCGGTCTATGCGCGGGCGACGTCGCCGATCGGCTTCTGGTTCACCGTTTCCGTCTTCGCTTTTGGGGCGCTGCTGTGCTTCGCCTGCCTGATCCTGTTCGCCCGCATGATGTGGCGCGGCGTCTACCGGCCGACGTTCGCCGAGCTTGAGGAGGCCCGCGCGGCGACGCCGCCGATCACGCGGCGGCTCCGCAAGGGATGAGCGCGCTCGCCGCCATCGGGCTCGCCGCCGCCCTGGCCGGGCCTGCACCCTCCGGCGCGCCGCCCGTGCTGGAACTCCCGCTGGACTGCCGGTTCGGCGCGACCTGCGCGGTGCAGCAGTATCCCGACCACGATCCCGGCCCCGGCGCATCCGACTACCAGTGCGGGACGCAGACCTACGACGGCCACGACGGGACCGACCTGCGCGTCGCCTCGCTCGCGGTCATGCGCGCGGGCGTGACGGTGAAGGCCGCCGCCGCGGGGGTGGTGCGCGGCGTGCGCGACGGGGTGGGCGACGTCTCCGTCGCGCAGATCGGCAAGGCGGCGGTGCGGGGACGTGAGTGCGGAAACGGCGTCGCCATCACCCTCCCCGCCGGCTGGGAGACGCAGTACTGCCACATGCGCAAGGGCTCGGTGCGCGTGCGGGTGGGCCAGAGCGTGGCGGTGAGCGAGCCGCTGGGCTTGGTGGGCGAATCCGGGGACGCGGAGTTTCCGCACCTGCACCTGACGGTGCGCGAGGCGGGGAGTTGGGTCGATCCCTTCGCCTACGGCGCGGCGCCCGGAGCCTGCGGGGGCGGACGGTCGCTGTGGTCGAAGGCGGCGTCGCAGGCGCTGGCCTACCGCTCGCCCGCGCTCCTCAACGCCGGTTTCGCCACCGCCCCGATCCAGGCCGCCGACATCGAGGCCGGGTTGCCGGATACGACCACGGCGTCCCCGGACGCCGGGGCGCTCCTCTTCTACGCGCGCGTCATCAACCTGAAGGCCGGCGACGTGCTGGCGCTCGCGTTGAAAGGGCCTAACGGCGCCGACCTCGCGGCCCAGGCGACGCCGCCCATGGACCATTCCAAGGCGCAGTACGTGCAGTTCGTCGGACGTCGGCGCCCGGGCGCCGCGTGGCCGGCGGGCCGCTACATCGGCGAGGTGCGCGTGCTGCGGGGCGCAAGCGCGGTCCTAACCCGGCAGCTGGCGCTCACGGTCGGTCCCTAGCGCGTCATCGAAGCCCGCAGCCCCGGCGC
>CAZZZR010000301.1:0-2701 GCA_964658605.1 uncultured Caulobacter sp.
CAGCGCTGCGACCAATATGCCGCGACAGGGGTAACGCGCAAGCCGTTTTCGCCGTTCCAGCGCCGGATATGGGTTAACCTCAAGCCGCTTCGGCGGTGACGCTGTTGAGCGCTTCCTCAAGCTCCGCAAAGGACGGCTGCGAGGTGGAGGGGATCGAACCGCGCCCGATCTCCACGGAAATCTGCGCCGCGTTTCCGTGCAGGTGGGCGATCAGGACCGAGCGGATGATCTTGTAGAAGCTGGAGTCCTCCTCCAGCACCGCGCCCATCCGGGTGGCGAGCGGTGCGACCAGCCCGTAGGCCATGAACACGCCGAGGAAGGTGCCGACCAGCGCGCCCCCGATCATCTCGCCCAAGACCTCGGGCGGCTGGGTGATGGCGCCCATGGTCTTGATCACGCCCAGCACGGCGGCGACGATGCCGAGCGCCGGGAGCGCGTCGGCCAGGCTCTGCACCGCGTGCGGGGCGCACAGCGCCTCGTGGTGGTGCTTCTCGAGTTGGCGCTCCATGCAGTCTTCGACCTGGTGCGGATCCTCCAGGTTCATCGTCATCATCCGCAGGGTGTCGCAGATGAAGTCGACGGCGAAGTGGTCCTTCAGGATCTTGGGATATTTGGAGAAGATCGCGCTCTCGGCGGGCTTCTCGATGTGGCTCTCCAGCGCCACGACCCCCTTGGACTTCATGGTCTTGGTGAGAGTGAAGAGCAGCGCCAGCAGGTCGTTGTAGTCGCTGGACTTCCACCTCGGCCCCTTGAACGCCGCGCCCAGGCCCCCGCCGGTCGCCTTGATCACCGTCATGGAATTGGAGATCAGGAAGGAGGCGACGCCGGCCCCCAGGATGGCCATCAGCTCGTGGGGGGCCGCCTCGATGATCACGCCCATGTTGCCGCCGGACATGATGTAGCTGCCGAACACCAGGCCGAAGAGCAGCACGATGCCGATGATCTGGAACATGGGAGGTGCGGCGTCCGGTTCTCGAACAGGGAAGCGTTCGAGGACCACCGTGCGCGATTAATGCTTAAGGTCGCGTGTTCGGGCGGGCGCGACGACTCGGGCGCGAAGCGCTACTGCCAGCGGCGGCCGATCACCCGGTGGAGCCGGCGGGGCGCGGCGGCGGACGAGGCGGCCGGCCGGTCGAGCGCCGCCGCCTGCAGGTCGAAGGCGTCCGTGCGGGTGACGCGCACCCGGGCGAACGTCCCGCCCTTCAGGTGGGAGCCGCCCTGCACGTAGACGACGCCGTCCACCTCGGGCGCGTCGCCGCGGGTGCGGGCGACGGCCGTTCCGTCCGGCCTCACGACGTCGACCAGTACGGGCAGGGTGCGGCCGACGTGGCTGCGGAGCTTGTCGCGACTGATGCGGCTGGCGACGCCCATCAGCCGCTCGCGCCGGGCCTGCTTGACGTCTTCGGGCACGTGGCCGGGCAGGGCGTTGGCGGGCGCGCCCTTCACGTCCTCGTAGGCGAAGGCGCCGACGCGATCGAGCCGGGCCTCCTCCAGCCACGCTAGGAGTTGCTCGAAGTCCGCCTCCGTCTCGCCGGGGAAGCCGACGACGAAGGTGGAGCGGACGACGAGGTCTGGCCGCATGTCGCGCCAGGCGGCCAGCCGCTCCAGCGTCCTCGCCTGCTTGGCCGGGCGGCGCATGGCCTTCAGCACGGACGGGCTGGCGTGCTGGAAGGGAATGTCGAGGTAGGGCAGCAGGCCGCCCTCCCCCATCAGCGGCACGATCCGGTCCACGCTGGGATAAGGGTAGACGTAGTGCAGCCTCACCCACGTCCCGTGCTCGGCGGCGAGCTCGGAGAGGCCGCGGCACAGGCCCTCCAGGTCGCCGGCATAGTCGCGCCCCCGCCACACGCCGGGGGCGTAGCGTCGGTCCTTGCCGTAGGCGGAGGTGTCCTGGCTGACGACCAGGATCTCCTTCACGCCTTCGACCACCAGCCGCTCCGCCTCGGCCAGCACCTCGCCCACGGGCCGGGAGACCAAGCCGCCGCGCAGCTGCGGGATGATGCAGAAGCTGCAGGCGTGGTCGCAGCCCTCGCTGATCTTAAGATAGGCGTAGTGAGGGGGCGTCAGCCGCACAGCCGCGGCGGCGACAGGCTCCATCGACCCGCCGGCCGAAGCGCCGAGCGGCTGCGGCGCCAGGCGGGCGACGGCCGCGCCCACCGCGTCGTAGGCGTGGGCGCCGGTGATCGCGGCGACGTCGGGAAAGCGGTCGCGGATCAGCCCCTCCTCCGCCCCCAGGCAGCCGGTGACGATCACGGGCTTGCCGGACGCCTGCGCCTCGCCGATCGCGTCCAGGCTCTCGGTGCGGGCGGAGTCGAGGAAGGCGCAGGTGTTGACGACCACCGCGTCGGCCGAGGCGTAGTCGGGCGCCGTGTCGTAGCCCTTGGCCTTCAGGTCGGTGAGGATGCGCTCGGAGTCGACGAGCGCCTTCACGCAGCCCAGGCTGACCATGCCGATCGTCTTGCGCGCCGCGGGTGCAGGCTCGCCCATGCCGTCCGTCCTGAAGAGTGAGGGGCGCGTATAGCCGATTGGCCCGCCGTTTTCGAGCCGGGCCCTACGCCGACGTCCGGCGACCTCAGAAGTCTAGGTCGGCGTAGTCGGGCGCAGGCGGCAGGCCGGGCAAGCGGTCGGCCAGCAGCGGGCGGAAGGCCGGGCGCGACTTGAGCTTGGCGTACCAGGCCTTGGCGAGCGGGAATTCCGCCCA
>CAZZZR010000302.1:0-2691 GCA_964658605.1 uncultured Caulobacter sp.
CATGGGCCTTCCTGGTGACGTGCAGCCTGGTCGGGCTGGCGATCCTGCTCACCCTGAACCTGTCGGCGATCCTGCTCGGCGTGGCGTCGCTGGCGCTGGTGGCGGCCTATCCCTTCATGAAGCGGATCACCTGGTGGCCGCAGGCGTGGCTGGGGCTGACGTTCAACTGGGGCGCCCTGCTGGGCTTCGCGGCGGCGGCCGACGGGCGGCTGACGCCCGCCGCGTGGCTGCTCTACGCGAGCGGCGTGGCCTGGACGCTCGGCTACGACACCATCTACGCCCTGCAGGACATCGAGGACGACGCGCTGGCGGGGGTGAAGTCGAGCGCCCGGCGGTTGGGCGCGAGGGTGCGGCGCGGCGTGGCCGTCTTCTACGCCGCGAGCGCGCTCCTGGCCTGGGGCGCTCTCGTAACGGGCGGCGTGGGCTGGGCGGCATGGGCCGGATGGATCGCGTTCGCGGCGCACCTCGCGTGGCAGGCGCGGACGCTGCGCCCCGCCGATCCGAGGCTGGCGCTCCGGCTGTTCACGTCCAACCGCGACGCCGGGCTGATCCTGTTCGCGGCCCTGGCGCTGGGCGCGCTCGCCCGATGACGCCGGCCGAGCGCGACGCCTTCATCCTCGCCCACACCCGACTGCGGAGCCCGCCCCACCTGCCGGAGCTGCGCCTGCACCTGACCGACGCCATGACGGCGCTGTGGGAGATGACCGAGGAAGCTCTGGCCGAGTCCGGCCTGCCGCCGCCGTTCTGGGCCTTCGCCTGGGCGGGAGGGCAGGCGCTGGCGCGCTATGTGCTCGACCGCCCCGACACCGTCGCGGGGCGCCGCGTGCTCGACGTGGGGACCGGCTCGGGACTGGTGGCCATCGCGGCGCTGAAGGCCGGCGCCGCCTCCGCCCGCGGGGTGGACGTGGACGCCTTCGCCGTCGCCGCCGCCGCCCTGAACGCGCGCGCCAACGCCGCGCCGCTGGACCTCGCCTGCGCCGACATCCTGGATGGGGACGCGGGCGACGCCGAGGTCGTGCTGGCGGGCGACATCGCCTACGAGCAGCCCGCCACCGACCGCATCCGCGCCTTCCTGCGCCGCGCCCACGGGGGCGGCGCGCGCGTGCTGATCGGCGATCCGGGCCGCGTCTACTTCACCGCCGGCGGACTCGTGGAGCGTGCGGAGTACGACGTCCCGACCGACACCCAGATCGAGGAGCTGCAGGTCAAGCGCACGCGGGTGTGGGAGATGGTCTGAGGCGGTTGACGCAGGCCGGTCCTCGTGGAACTTTTACAGAACATCGGGCGTGGGGTGGGGCTATGAAGGCGGTCGGCAAGATCGACTATGTGGAGCTGCCCGGCGGGGACCTGCCGGCCGTGAAGCGCTTCTACGCCGAGGCCTTCGGCTGGGCGTTCACCGACTACGGCCCCACCTACGCGGCCTTCGACGAGGGGCTGGAGGGCGGCTTCCAGGCCGACGCGGCGGAGGCGCCGGCTGCGCCGCTGGTCGTGCTGTGGGCCGACGATCTGGAGGCTCTGCTGGGCAGGGTGCAGGCCGCCGGCGCTGTGATCACCCGCCCGATCTTCACCTTCCCCGGCGGCCGGCGCTTCCACTTCCGCGACCCGGCCGGGACCGAGCTGGCGGCGGCTTGCGGCGGATGACGCCAGGCGACGCGAGGGATGGACCAGCCGTCCCATGGCGGGAGAGCGAGGCGCCCCGCCCGCGCGCCCCTTCCCTCCCGCGTGTCAGACGCTAGGGTGCGCGCCAACTGAACGGCGTTCTCCCATGAGGAAGCGCCTCGACCCGGAGGTTCCCATGCGCGACGCCGTCATCGTCTCCTACGCCCGCACGGGCCTGGCCAAGTCGCTGCGGGGCGGGTTCAACAACACGCACGGCGCGGCCATGGGCGGCCACGCGATCAAGCACGCCATGGCGCGCGCCAAGCTCGACCCCGCCGACGTCGAGGAAGTCGTGATGGGATGCGGCAACCCGGAGGGCGCCACCGGCGGCAACGTCGGCCGCAACGCCGCCCTGTGGGCCGGCTGCCCGGTCACCACCTCCGGCTCGACCGTCAACCGCTTCTGTTCCTCCGGCCTGAACGCGATCGCGGTGGCCGCCAACTACGTCAAGAACGACGGCGCCCAGGTGGCCGTCGGCGCGGGCGTGGAGTCGATCTCGCTGGTGCAGTTCGGCGGGCACATGAACACCTACTTCTACACGGAGGAGGAGCTGCTGAAGTCGCACCCGGCGCTCTGGATGCCGATGATCGACACGGCCGACAACGTCGCCGCCCGCTACCACGTCTCCCGGGACGCGCAGGACGAGTACGCGCTGCGCAGCCAGCAGCGCATCGCCGCCGCGCAAGCGTCGGGCAAGTTCGACGACGAGATCGTGCCGATGAAGACCAAGATGAAGGTGGTCGACAAGGCGACGGGGACCGAGAGCTTCGTCGACTACGAAGTGACCAAGGACGAGTGCAACCGCCCCCAGACCACGCTCGAGGACCTGCAGCGGCTGAAGACCGTGCGCGAGGGCGAGCACAAGTTCGTCACCGCGGGCAACGCCTCCCAGCTCTCCGACGGCGCCGCCGCCGTCGTCATCATGGAAGGCAAGGAGGCCGAGAAGCGCGGGCTGGAGCCGCTCGGCGCCTTCAAGGGCTTCGCGGTCGCCGGCTGCGAGCCCGACGAGATGGGCATCGGCCCGGTCTTCGC
>CAZZZR010000303.1:0-2681 GCA_964658605.1 uncultured Caulobacter sp.
GGTGCGCGAGGTGAAGCGCTACGAGAGCGGCATGGTGATCAACCCGATCACCATCGGCCCACAGACGACTCTGGCCGAGATCAAGGCGATCAAGGCCCGCCGCCGAGTCTCCGGCTTTCCGGTGGTGGAGGCGGACGGCAGGCTCGTGGGCATCCTGACCAGCCGCGACGTGCGCTTCGAGACCGACGACGCCACGCCCGCCTCCGCCCTGATGACCACCGAGAACCTGGCCACCGTCCGCGAGGGAGCCACCCAGGCCGAGGCGCGGGCCATCCTGCAGAAGCGCAAGATCGAGCGGCTGATCGTGGTCGACGAGGAGGGCCGCGCCACGGGCCTCGTCACCGTCAAGGACATGGACAAGGCGGAAGCCTACCCTCTCGCCGCCAAGGACGAGCAGGGCCGCCTGCGCGTCGGCGCCGCCTCCACCGTGGGCGACGCGGGCTACGAGCGCTCCATGGCGCTGGTGGAGGCGGGGGTGGACGTGGTGGTGATCGACACCGCCCACGGCCACTCCATCCACGTCGCGCGCGCCGTCGAGCGAATCAAGCGCGAGACCAACCGGGTGCAGATCGTGGCCGGCAACATCGCCACCTACGACGCCGCCCGCGCCCTGATCGACGCAGGCGCGGACGCGGTGAAGGTGGGCATCGGCCCCGGCTCCATCTGCACAACCCGCATCGTGGCCGGCGTCGGCGTGCCGCAGCTGACCGCCATCGCCGAAGCCGCCCGCGCCGCCCGCGACAGCCGCGTCCCGGTCATCGCCGACGGCGGGATCAAGTTCTCAGGAGACTTAGCTAAGGCCCTCGCCGCAGGGGCGGACGTGGCGATGCTGGGCTCGATGTTCGCCGGCACCGAGGAAGCGCCGGGCGAGGTGTTCCTCTACCAGGGCCGCTCCTACAAGGCGTACCGAGGGATGGGTTCGGTGGGGGCCATGGCCAACGGCTCGGCCGACCGCTACTTCCAGAAGGAGGTCGCCGAGAGCCACAAGTTCGTGCCCGAGGGCATCGAGGGCCAGGTCGCCTTCAAAGGCCCGATCGGCGACATCCTGCACCAGCTCGTAGGCGGCCTGCGCGCCGCCATGGGCTACGTCGGCGCCGCCACCATCGCCGACCTGCAGCACAAGGCGCGCTTCATCCGCATCTCGTCCGCGGGCCTGCGCGAGAGCCACGTCCACGACGTCCAGATCGTCCGCGAGGCGCCCAACTACAAGACGGGGGCTTGAGGCGAACGCCGCGGCGCCGCGTTTGCAGGTCGGGTGGGACCCGTCGCAGGATCGACCCGCCGTGACCACCCCGCGCACCGCTTCGGACCGACACGCCTTTCCCCTGCTGGACGGGGCCCGGGGGGTCGCGGCGCTGGCGGTGGTCGGCTTCCACGCCGTGGCGTCGATGAAGATCCACGCCCTGTTCGAGTTCGCCTTCCTGGGCGTGGACTTCTTCTTCCTGCTGAGCGGCTTCGTGCTGGGCCACGCCTACGGGGAGCGGTTGCGGGCCGGAGGCTGGCTGGGACGGTTCGCCACCGCGCGGTTCGTACGGCTCTACCCCATGATCGTGCTCGGCACGCTGATCGGCGCGCTGGTCCTGCCGCAGCCGCACGGGTTCGGGAGTTCGCTGGCGCTGGGCCTCCTGATGATCCCGCAGACCTGGGGGCCGCCCGGCTCCCTGCTGTTCCCGCTCGACCCGGCCCTTTGGTCGCTGTTCTTCGAGCTGGTCGCCAACGCCGCCTTCGCCCTCTTCGCCTTGCGGGCCGGACCGCGGACGCTGCTGGCGATCTGCCTCGTCAGCCTGCCGCTGGTGGCGGTCGGCGCGAGCCTGCACGTGGGCTGGGAGACGGGGAGCTTCCTCTACGGGTTCCCGCGCACCGCCTTCTCCTTCAGCGCCGGGCTGCTCCTTCAGCGGCTCCACGCGGCGGGGAGGCTGCCCCGCTGGCCGATGGCGGCGCCCTATGCGCTGGTGGCGCTGGCGGCGGTGCTGGCGCTGCCGCTGCCCATGTCGCACGGGCGCTTCCCGATCCTCCTGTTTGACGTGGCCGTGCTGTTCCCGGCCATGCTGGTGGCGCTCGCCTCCTACCGGCCCGGGCGGCTGGCCTCCGCGGTCTGCCTCTGGGCGGGCGAGACCTCCTACCCGCTGTACGCGATCCACGTGCCGATGGTGCAGGCGACCGGCATGGCCCTCTTCACCGCGCACGCCGCGGGTTCGACGCGGGTCGCGGCGGTATTCGGGCTGATGACCTCGATGACGCTCCTGGCCACCCTGGTCGCCCGCTTCGTCGATGCGCCGGCCCGCGCCTGGCTGTCGGCCCGTCTTCGCCGACGCGCCGCCCTGACCGAGGCTCCCGCCGCCGCCTGAGCACGCCTCCGCGTGCGGGGCCACGTGACGCATTTGCGTCGGCGCGGTTTACGGGAATGATCCACAGGCCTGCGTCCCATGTGGGCATGTCCGGGGCCTTGAGCGCCTCGCCGTCCGGCTGGACCCGAGTGCCTGACGCCGCGCCGACCGCCAAGCCGAAGCGACCTCCGATCGGGAGGCTGCTGCGCCTGTCGCCCCTGTTCGCGGGCTGCCTCGCCGCGATGGCCGGAGCCTACGTCGCGGGAGCCGATGCGCGGCGGGCCGCGGCGCGCGACCTGCCGTCGCCCCGGACGCTCGCCGTCGATCGCGCGACGAGGGGGCCAGGAAAGCTTG
>CAZZZR010000304.1:0-2678 GCA_964658605.1 uncultured Caulobacter sp.
CGCCCTGCATGTCCTCGATGGCGAGCTGGCCGTCACGGGCCTTGCGGCCCAGCTGACCGATGGTCTTCTCGATCCCGGCGACCGAGAGCTGGTCGGCGTCGCGCACCACCGGCACGACCAAGCCCTTGTCGGTGCCGACGGCCACGCCGATGTCGTAGTGGTTCTTGTAGATCAGGTCCTGCCCGTCGATCTCGGCGTTGACGGCCGGGACCTCCTTCAACGCGGCGACCACCGCGCGGGTGAAGAAGCTCATGAAGCCGAGCTTCACGCCGTGGCGCTTCTCGAACACGTCCTTGTACTGCGTGCGCAGGTCCATGACCGTCTTCATGTCGACCTCGTTGAAGGTCGTGAGCATGGCGGCGGTGTTCTGCGCCTCCTTCAGGCGGCGCGCGATCGTCTGGCGCAGGCGCGTCATGCGCACCCGCTCCTCGTTCGGCTGGTCGCCGCGGGGAGCCGAGGCGGCCTGCACCTGCGGGATGGGCGACGCAGGCGGAGCGGGAGAAGGCGGGGCCTTGGCCTGCGCTTGGCCGCCCTGCGTCGCGGCGAGCGCGTCGCCCTTGGTCAGTCGGCCGTCGCGACCCGTGCCCTGAACCGTCGAGGGATCGAGTCCGGTCTCCGACACGATCCGCTGGACCGAGGGCGACAGCGTCTGCGGCGCGCCGGCCGTGGCGGGCTGCGGCGCAGGCTGAGGCGTCTTCTGCGCGGCCGGGGGCTGGTTGGCGGGCGTCTGTTCGCCCGCGCCGGAGGGCTGCTGGACGGGGGGCGAGCCGCCGCCGGAGGCCGCGGCTCCGATGCGTGCGATCACCTGGTTGGGCGTGACCGTGTCGCCGTCGTTGGCGAGAATCTCCGACAGCACGCCGTCGGTGGGCGCCGACACCTCGATCGCCACCTTGTCGGTCTCGATCTCGACCAGCACCTCGTCGCGCTTGACCTGATCGCCCGCCTTCTTGCTCCAGCGGCCGATCGTGCCCTCCGTCACGCTTTCGCCCATGGTGGGCACAGTCACTTCGGCGGCGGCGTCGGTCACGGAGTCTCTCGGGGCTGTGCGGTCGGGGAGGACGGCGGGGTCTTCAGGCGAACGCCTCGGTGAGGAAGGTCTCGAGTTCCTTGGCGTGGCGGCTGGCGATGCCCGCCGCGGTGGAGGCGCTGGCGGGGCGGCCGACGTAGCGGGCGCGCTTCGCCTGCGTCTGGGTGCGCTCCAGCGTCAGCTCCAGCCACGGATCGACGAAGGCCCAGCCGCCCATGTTCTTCGGCTCCTCCTGCACCCACACCAGCTCGGCGTTGGGGAAGCGGGCCAGCTCCTTGCGCAGCGACTGCATGGGCCACGGATAGAACTGCTCCAGGCGCATGATGTAGACGTCGTCGCGGCCCTTCTTCTCCCTGGCGTCGAGCAGGTCGTAATAGACCTTGCCGGAGCAGACGAGCACCCGCTTGATCTCCGCATCCGGCTTGAGCACGACGTCGGTCTTGCCGTCGCGCATCTGGGCGTCGTCCCACAGCACGCGGTGGAAGGCGGTTCCCTCCGCCATCTCCGACAGCTGCGAGACCGCCTTCTTGTGACGCAGCAGGCTCTTGGGCGTCATGATGACCAACGGCTTGCGGAAGCTGCGCTTCATCTGGCGCCGCAGCACGTGGAAGTAGTTGGCCGGCGTGGTGCAGTTGACCACCTGCATGTTGTCCTCGGCGCACATCTGCAGGTAACGCTCGAGCCGCGCCGAGCTGTGCTCGGGCCCCTGGCCCTCGTAGCCGTGGGGCAGCAGCAGGGTCAGGCCGCTCATCCGCAGCCACTTGCGCTCGCCGCTCGAGATGAACTGGTCGACCACCACCTGAGCGCCGTTGGCGAAGTCGCCGAACTGCGCCTCCCACAGCACCAGCGTGTTGGGGTCGGCCAGGCTATAGCCGTACTCAAAGCCGAGCACCGCCTCTTCCGAGAGCGCGCTGTCGATCACCTCGAACCGCGCCTGCCCGGGGCGGACATGGTCCAGCGGGTAGTATTTCTTCTCCGTCGTCTGGTCGACGACCGCGGAGTGGCGCTGGCTGAAGGTGCCGCGCACGCTGTCCTGGCCGGAGAGCCGCACGGGGGTGCCCTCGTCCAGCAGGGTCGCGAAGGCGAGGTGTTCGGCCGTGGCCCAGTCCACCGCCTGCCCGCTCACGATCGCCTCGTGGCGGTTCTCGATCACGCGCTTGAGGGTGCGGTGGATGTCCACCGACTCCGGGACCGACGTAATCGCCAGGCCGATGTCCTTCAGCTTCTGGAGGGGGACCGCCGTCTGGCCGACCACGGCCTCCGCCGCCTTGGCGAGGCCCGACCACTTGCCGTCCAGCCAGTCGGCCTTGTCGGCGCGGTAGGTCTTGCCGGCCTCGAACTGGGCGTCCAGGAAGCTCTCGAACTCGCCGACCCAGCCTTCGACCTGCGCGGCCGTCACGACGCCCTGCTCGACCAGCCGCTTGCCGTAGATCTCGCGGACGGAAGGCAGGCCCTTGATCTTGGCGTACATGATCGGCTGGGTGAACGTCGGGTCGTCGCCCTCGTTGTGGCCGAAGCGGCGGTAGCAGAACATGTCCACCACCACGTCCTTGTGGAACTCCTGCCGGTATTCGGCGGCCACCTTGGCGCAGAACACCACCGCCTCGGGGTCGTCGCCGTTGCAGTGCAGGATGGGCGCCTCGACCATCAG
>CAZZZR010000305.1:0-2644 GCA_964658605.1 uncultured Caulobacter sp.
CGCCGCCGGCCACGCGGCCGCGGCGGCGCGCATCAGGCCTCCGCGGAGTCCACGCGGGCGAGCGTCCAGCCTGACCCCTGCGCGTCCAGCGTGCGCTCGAACGTCCACAGCTCGGCGGTGCGGCGGTCGAGCGTCTGCTCGTCGGTGTCGCGGGGCTTGGTGCGGGAGCGCAGCTCGGCCAGGAACCGCACCTTCAGCCGCGCGAGGGGTCCGGCGACCTCCGCCTCCTCCAGGTCGGCGCGGGGCGGGTGCAGGAACTCCACGCTCTCCGCGCGGCCCTCGGCCTCGCGCCGGGCGATTTCCGGCTCGAACACCGCGAACACGGGGGCGGCGGTCAGGCGCTTCAGCGTCTCGCGGTCGCCGCCGACGAAGGCCTTGACGATCTGCTCGTAGGCGGCGCGGGCGTTTTCCAGGAACTTGGGGAGCTCGAAGCCGGGATCGCTGGCCTTCAGGGCGGCGAGCCCCGGGTGCTGCACCTCCATCGTGGGGGCGGCGACCACCGGCGCGCGGGCGGCGGGCGCGTCGGCGGGCTTGGCGCGGCCCAGGCCGAAGCCGTCGCTCGGCTGGCGGCCTACCCGTCGGCCCAGCACCGTGTAGAGCATGAACAGCACCACAGCGGCCAAGCCAGCGAAGATGATCAGTTCCAGGATCTGCAAGACGTCCAACCACAGGCTTCGGGGCTTCGGACCGGGCGGAGCCCGGGCGCGCGCCCGCACGAGGGACCCGTCCTGACGAACGCGCCCAAGTCAATATAGTCGCAACTCCCGCCCGCGTCAGGCGCCATCGCGCCGACCGCGCCGATACGCGTCAGCCGCGGCTCGGAAGGGTGTGCCCACGCTGCACCGCCGGCCGCGCCAAGCCGCGCTCCAGCCACGCCCCGACCCGCGCGTAGTCGTCGAAGCCGACCAGCTCGCGCGCGCCATAGAACTCCACCAGCGCGGCGACCCAGCCGAGGGTCGCCACGTCGGCGATGGTGTACGGCGAGCCCATGATCCAGTCCCGGCCCTCGAGGCGGGCCTCCAGCACGCTCAGCAGGCGCTTGGCTTCGGCCACGTAGCGGTCGCGCGGGCGCTTGTCCTCGTAGTCCTTGCCGGCGAACTTGTGGAAGAAGCCGACCTGCCCGAACATCGGGCCCACCCCGCCCATCTGCCACATCAGCCAGGCGATCGTTTCGTAGCGCCCAGCCGGATCCTCCGGGATGAGCTGTCCCGTCTTGTCGGCCAGGTAGAGCAGGATCGCGCCGGACTCGAACAGCGCCAAGGGTTCCCCGCCCGCGCCATGCGGGTCCAGGATGGCGGGAATCTTGCCGTTGGGATTGAGGGACAGGAACTCGGGCGTCTTGTTCTCGTCCGCCATGATGTTCACGAGGTGCGCCTCGTACGGCAGCCCGATTTCCTCCAGCATGATCGAGACCTTCACGCCGTTGGGCGTCGGCAGGCCGTAGAGCTGCAGCCGGTCGGGATGCTGCGCGGGCCAGCGGCGGGTGATCGGGAAGGTGGAGAGGTCGGTCATGCCGCTGAGGTGGGCCGCTGTCTCGCCGCCGACAAGGCGCGGCCGCCCCGTCGCGGAGCAACATTACCGATCCGTCATGCTCGCCCGCTTGCTCACCGGCCGCGCGCCGGTCCTTGATGCGGGCCTCGCCTCCTCGCCCGAAGGACCCTATGCGCCGGATGCTGACCGCCCTCCTTGCCGCAGCCGCCCTCCCGGCTCTGGCGCACGCCCGCCAAGCCGACCCCGCCGACCCCTACCTGTGGCTGGAGGAGGTCTCCTCGCCCCGCGCCATGAGCTGGGTGGAGGCGCACAATGCGGCGACCACCAGGCGGTTGGAGGCGGACCCCCGCTACGCCCGCAACTTCGCCGAGGCCCTGGCCATCGCCGGCGCCAAGGACCGCATTCCGCAGCCGCGCTTCTTGCACGGGGAGATCTACAACTTCTGGCAGGACCCCGAGCACCTGCGCGGGATCTGGCGCAAGACCTCGCTGGCCGACTACCGCAACCCGTCGCCGACCTGGTCCACGGTGCTGGACCTGGACGCCCTGAACAAGGCGGAGGGCAAGAGCTGGGTGTGGAAGGGCGCCGACTGCCTGCAGCCCGAGGAGACGCGCTGCATCATCCAGCTCTCCGACGGCGGCGAGGACGCGGTGGTGGCGCGCGAGTTCGACCTCGCGACCGGCGCCTTCGTCCCCGACGGCTTCCACCTGCCCCGCGGTAAGCACCGCATCGCCTGGGAGGATCGCGACACGCTGCTGGTGGCCACCGACTGGACGCCGTCGGACGTCACCAGCTCCGGCTATCCCTTCATCGTCAAGCGGCTGAAGCGCGGCCAGCCGCTCTCGGCCGCCGTCGAGGTGTTCCGCGGGAGCAAGGACGACGGCGGCTACGGGGTGCAGCCCTCGGTGCTGCACGACGGCCAGGGGCACGTGTTCGCCACCATCCAGCGCCCGCTCGACACCTTCCGGTCGGAGACCTACGCCCTCACGGCCAAGGGCGCGATGCGCATGTCGACGCCGCCCAAGGTGCAGGTGCTGGACTTGGTCGCGGGCCACGTCGTCTACCAGCTGGACGAGGCGTGGACGGCCGGCGGACGGACGTGGGCGGTGGTGACGGCGAACTGGCCGAGGGGGAAGAAGGGGACGTCTTCCAT
>CAZZZR010000306.1:0-2632 GCA_964658605.1 uncultured Caulobacter sp.
GGCGATCTCGGCCATGGCGCGGTTCAAACGACGACGGGGGCGACGCGCTGGCGCCGCCCCCGCACGTCCGTGGTCCTTAGAGGACCGGCTTGCCGCCGGAGCGGATCTGCGACCAGGCCTGCTTGCGCACCGCGTCCTTCACGCCCTTGGGCAGGGGCACGTAGGCCAGCTGGTTGGCGGCGGCGTCGCCGTTCTTGTAGGCCCAGTCGAAGAACTTCAGCACCTCGGCCGCCGACTCGCGGTTGGGCTGGTCCTTGTACATCAGGATGAAGGTCGGGCCGGCGATCGGCCAGGAGCCCGCGCCCGGCGCGTTCAGGAGCGACGGTGCGAAGTTGTTGGCCGCGGTGAACTGCGAGTGGCTGGCGGCCTGGGCGAAGGCGCCGGAGGTGGGGGCCACGACCTTGCCGTCGTGGTTGACCATGTCGGCGAAGGCCAGCTTGTTGATCACCGCATAGGCGTACTCGACATAGCCGATCGAGCCGGCCGTCTGGCGCACGAAGGCGGCGACGCCGTCGTTGCCCTTGCCGCCCTGGCCGGTCGGCCAGTTGGGAGCGTCGCCCGCCTTGCCCTTCCACGAGGGCGAGACCTCGGCGAGGTAGGAGGTGAACAGGAACGAAGTGCCCGACCCGTCGGAGCGGTGGACCACCGTGATCGGCAGGCCCGGCAGCGCCACGCCCTTGTTCATGCCGGCGATCCGCGGATCGTTCCACTTCTTGATCTCGCCGGCGTAGATCGCGCCGAGCGTCGCGCCGTCGAGGTGGAGGCGGCCCGCCGCCACGTTGGGGATGTTCACCACGGGAACCACGCCCAGGATCACCGTCGGGAACTGCACGAGGCCGTGCCCCTGCAGGTCGGCCGGGGGCACGGGCTTGTCGGAAGCGCCGAACTCCACGGTCTTGGCGTAGATCTGCTTGATGCCGCCGCCGGAACCGATCGCCTGGTAGTTCAGGCGCACATGGGTCTGCTGGCCATAGGCCTCGGCCCACTTCTGGTACACGGGCGCGGGCGCTGTGGCCCCGGCGCCGGAGATGTCGGCCGCGACCGCGACGGCGGCTCCCGACAGCATCGTGGCCGCGAGGGCCGCGGTGAACACCTTGGTCAGCACGGGATGGGCTCCTGTCAGGATCGGCGGGCGTCCCCCCAGGACCGCCCTCGCGCTCCGGCTGCTTACCCCGCCGCCATCATGGTTTTGTGACGGTGGCGGACGGTGTGTCACAATCCGCCCCGCGGAACCCGCCCCGCTCGCTCGCATTGCTCAGCTTGATAAGGCGGGAGGGTGGAGCGCGTGCTGCTGCAGCCGGGGCGGACGGCGTGGCGCGTCGAGCGGGCGCACAGGGCCGCGCTCGTCGTCGACATGGCCGCCTACTTCAAGGCGGCCCGCGAGGCGGTGGTGAAGGCGCGGCGCTCCGTGCACCTCCTCGGCTGGTCGTTCGACCCGGCGACGTTCGTCGAGCCCGACCTCGAGGGCGGCGGCCCCGCGCGTGACGCCATCGGGCCCCGCCTGCGCCAGCTCGCGTGCGACCGGCCGGAGCTGGACGTGCGCGTGCTGATCTGGAAGT
Organism: uncultured Caulobacter sp.; assembly: GCA_964658605.1. Lineage (GTDB taxonomy): Bacteria > Pseudomonadota > Alphaproteobacteria > Caulobacterales > Caulobacteraceae > JASLDZ01. The sequence continues at coordinate 1,560 of CAZZZR010000306.1, forward strand.
CCGCCCTGCCCATCGCCGCGTCGCAGAACTTCTTCCCGCACCGCGCCAAGAAGTGTTTCGCGGGCTCGCCCGTCCATTTCCTCCTGGACGACAAGGTGCCTTTAGGCGCCTGCCACCACCAGAAGCTCCTGGTGATCGACGACGCCCTGGCCTTCGGCGGCGGCGGCGACATCGCCCCCGACCGCTGGGACACGCCCGAGCACCTCGACCACAACCCGCACCGCCACAGCCGCGGCCGCCACGGCTACTACCAGCCGCGTCACGAGGTGATGAGCGTGTTCGACGGCGAGGCGGCCCGCGCGGCGGGCGCCTTGTTCCGCGACCGCTGGGAGAACGCCACCGGCGAGCGTCCGCGCGAACTCCCGCCCGAGCCCGGCGAACCCGACCTGTGGCCCGCGTGCGAACGCCCCGACATGCACGACGTCCGCGTCGGCCTCGCCCGCACCCGGCCGCGCTGGCGGGGCCGCTCCGAAATCCGGGAGGTGGAAGCGCTCCACTTGGCCGCCATCGCCGGCGCCCGTCGCTGCATCTACCTCGAGAACCAGTATTTCACCTCGCCCCTCCTGGCCGAGGCGCTGGCCGCGCGGCTGGCGGAGCCGGACGGGCCGGAGGTCGTGCTCGTCTCCACCCACGACAGCCCGTCCTACTTCGACCGGCTGACCATGGACCGCACGCGGCTGGCCTTCCTGAAGCGGCTGAAGACGGCCGACGAGGCGGGGCGTCCGGGCGGGGGTCGGCTCCACGCCTTCTCGCCGGTGACGCAGGGCGGGGTGAACATCATCGTCCACGCCAAGCTCGCCATCATCGACGACGTGCTGCTCCGCGTGGGGTCGGGCAACGTCAACAACCGCTCCATGGGCTTCGACACCGAGTGCGACTTCGCCTTCGAGGCTGAGCCGGGCGAGGCGGGCGCCTCCGTACGCAAGGCGATCGCGTGCCTGCGCACCGAACTCCTCTCGCACTGGCTGGCGGTGAGCCCCGAGCGGTGGGAAGCGGAGTTCGACAAGGTGGGCTCCGTCGGCGGCGCGATCCGCGCGCTGGAGGTGCCCGACACCCGGCGTCTGCGCCCGATC
>CAZZZR010000307.1:0-2593 GCA_964658605.1 uncultured Caulobacter sp.
CCTGGTGGCGGCGACCACCCGCGCGGGCCTGCTCGCCACCCCCCTGCGCGACCGCTTCGGCATCCCGCTGCGGCTGGAGTTCTACACCCCCGCCGAGCTGCAGAAGGTGCTGCGCCACACCGCGTCCCGCATGGGGATCGACCTGCAGCCCGACGGCGCCGCCGAGATCGCGCGGCGCGGCCGCGGCACCCCTCGCGTCGCCGGCCGCCTGCTGCGCCGCGTCTGCGACTTCGCCCACGCCGAGGGCGCCGAGGTGATCGACCGCGCCGTCGCCGCCCGGGGCCTCGCTCGCCTGGAGGTGGACGAGGAGGGCCTGGACAGCCTCGACCGCCGCTACCTGCGCGCGCTGATCGAGATGTACGGCGGCGGCCCGGTCGGGGCCGAGACGCTCGCCGCCGCCATGGCCGAGAGCCGCGACGCAGTGGAGGACGTGGTCGAACCCTACCTCCTGCAGCAGGGCTATGTGCTGCGCACGCCGCGGGGACGCGTGGCCGGGGGCAAGGCCTACGCGCACCTGGGCCTCGCGGCGCCCCCGCGCCCCGCCTCGGCGCAGGGCGCCCTGTTCGAGGACTAGCCTTCAGCCCTTGGCCGAGGCGTCGAGCTCCCTCACCAAGGCCTTGGCGTCGTAGACCGTCTCCAGCGCCTCGCGCACCGCCGCCGCAGAGACGGCGACGGAGCGGTTGATCGCGCCGTCGTAGCCGTAGTCGCCGCCGAGGCTGTGGATGTTGCCGTCGAAGATGGCCCCGATCACCTCGCCCTTGGCGTCGATCAGGGGCGAGCCCGAGTTGCCGCCGATGATGTCGTTGGTGGTGGAGATGTCGAACACCGTGTCGGGCTTCAGCTTGCCCCTGGCCGCCAGCCAGCGGTCGTCGAGCTTGAAGGGATCCTGCCCGGTTGCCCGGTCCCACAGGCCGGAGAAGGTGGTGAAGGGCGGGATCGTCCTGCCGCGATAGGTCCACCCGTCGATCTTTCCGTAGCTGAGCCGCAGGGTGAAGGTCGCGTCCGGATACTGGCTGTCGCCGTAGGCCGCGAAGCGCGCCTTGGCGATTCCCTCCGCCGCCTGGGTGGTCGGGCCGGTGACGGCGTTCTCCCAGGCCGCCCGCAGCTCCCGGGCGCGCGGGTCGATGCGGGCGACGTAGCGGAACAGGGGATCCTGGCTCGCGGCGACGGCCGCCGCGCCGCCCTCCCACAGCGCCTTGCGCACCGCGGGATCGCCGAGCTTCGACTGCGCCAGCGCCGCCGACAGCCCCTCAGGGCTGTCCCTGCCGAGGAGCAGGCGCGTGTCGGGGTCGTCGGCCGTCAGGTACTCGCGCGCCTTCGACAGCCAGAACTCCAGCGCCAGCTGCTCCAGCGAGGCGTAGACGGGCTTGTCGTCCAGCACCTGCTTCTCCAGCAGCGGCAGCTGGCTGTCCGCGTATCCGGGGAGGCGGTCGGCGGACGGCTTGGCGCGCTCGGCCGCGGCGCGCACCAGCGTCCGGGCGTAGCCGAACAGCTCGGAGGCGAAGGGCCCGCGCTCCACGAAGCTGTAGCTGTAGAACTGCGCCTGCTTGGCCTGCTCGGCCGTGGCGATCGTCGTCCAGAAGTGCGCGGCGGAGGCGCCCGCCTTGGCGCGCAACTCGGCCTCCTCGGCCCGCTTCTTTTCGAAGAAGGCCTGGTCGTGAAGCGCCTCCTGGCGACCGAAGACGACCTTGTAGCTGTTCTCGAAGTCGAACAGCAGCTCCTGGGCGATGCGCCGATTCTCGGGCGATTCCTCGCCGAAGCGGATCAGCCGCCCTCTGAGCTCTGCGAGCATCGCGACGTTGTAGGTGAGGGTCATGTCGCGCTGCGTCTGCAGCTGCGCGATCGTCAGCTGGCGGTCGGTGCCCCCGGGGTTGCCGGCCACGAAGACGGGCTCGCCCGCCTTCGGCGTCGAAGCGTTCCAGCGCAGGTGCTCGGGCGTGGAGACCGGCTTGCCGTTCTCGTAGAGGCGCACGAAGGCGCTATCCAGGTCGTAGCGCGGGAAGTTGAAGTTGTCCGGGTCGCCGCCGAAGAAGGCCGCCGCGAACCCCGGCGAGAACACCAGCCGGACGTCGGAGTACTTGCGGTAGCGGTAAAGCTTGTACTGCCCGCCGTGGTAGAGGTCGACCACTTGGCAGCGTACGGTCGGATCGTCGCCGCAGGCCTCCTTCTCGACGGTGGACGAGGCGGCGGTGCGCGCCTTGACGAGCGCCTGCCCCGCGAGGCCGGCCCCGGCGCCGGTGATCTTGGGCGTCACGTCGGTGATGGCGGTCAGGATCTCCGCCTGCATGCCGGCGCACTGCGCTCGTCGCCCGCGCCGGTCGCGACGTAGCCGTGCGTGAAGTAGTCGTGGGCCGGATCGCTGAGATCCTGCGTGCAGCCCGCGACGCAGTGGTTGTTGGTCAGCACCAGACCCTGGGCGCTGACCGTGGAGGCCGAGCAGCCGGTGGAGAGGCGGACCGCCGCATGCTGCACGCGGTCGAGCCAGGCCTTGTCGATCGTTACGCCGTAGGCCGCCTTCACCCGGGCGGCGGGAAAGTTGTCGAACGTCCACATGCCCTCGTCGGCCCAGGCCGGCGCGGCCGCCGCCGCGACC
>CAZZZR010000308.1:0-2586 GCA_964658605.1 uncultured Caulobacter sp.
GCGCCCGCGTCGGTCGCGCGCGGCGCGCCCACGCGGTCGAGCGCCAGGAGCGCCCCGTCCCAGGGCGCGGCGCCCTTCTCCTTCACCCGCGCGAAGTTGGCGGCGCTGTCGTAGAGCGGCACGCCCGCGGTCAGGCTGCGCGCCTCCAGCCGCCCCATGGCCGCCAGGAGGTTCGCGCCGGCGACGTATTCGTCGTGTCGCGCGGTGACGAGTTGGAGCTGCGCGTCGCGGAGCTGCTGCTGGATGATGAGGAGGTCGATGGTGGAGCGCAGGCCCGCCCGGTACTCCTCCTGCGCGCCCTCGAAGGCCAGCGCGGCGGCCGTGACTTGCTGCTCGTTCGACTGGGTGTTGGCGTGGGCCGAGAGGCGGATGTTCCACGCCTGGCTGACCTGCTGCACCACCTGGCGACGCGCGCCCTCGATGGCGATGCGGTCGGCGGTGTTTCGCTCCAGCGCCTGGCGCACCTGGCTCCTCACCACGCCGCCGGTGAAGATCGGCTGGGTGAAGGTGGCGCCCGCGGTGATCGCGCGGCCATAGTCGCTGGCCGCCGCGGGCGAGATCGGGCCGTTGTAGCCGAGCGACCCGGTCAGGGAGAGGCTGGGCGCGCCGGCCGAGCGCGCCTCGGCGACCCGCTGCAGCGAGGCCTGTTCGGCGTACTGGGCCTGGAGGATGGCGGGGCTGTCCTGCTGGGCGGCGTCGAAGGCGGCGTCGACCGTCGCGGGTATGCCGGGCAGCGGCGGCTCGGGCGCGAGCTCGCCCGGGTTCTGCCCCACCACCGAGGCGTAGGACGCGCGGCTGACCTGGTAGTTGGCCTGGGCGGTGGAGAGCAGCGCGCGGGCCTGGGCGTACTGCGCCTCCGCCTGGGCGACGTCGGTGCGGGTGATCTGTCCGACCTGGAACTTGGCCTGGCTCTCCTCGAACTGGTTGCGGAGCACGTTCAGGTTGTCGGTGCGGATGCCCACGATCTGCTGGTCGCGGCGCACGTCGAGGTAGGCCTGGATCACCGCCTGCAACGTCTGGTTCTCGGTCGCGCGCAGCCCCTCGCGGCCGGAGCGGATGTCGGCCTCGGCGGCGCGCACCTGGGCGGTGGTGCGGCCGCCCGTGTAGAGCGGCTGGCTCGCGTTGAGCGCGCCGGTGACGGAGTTGTAGTCGGTGGTCAGCCCGTCCAGCCGCTGGTTCTCGTAGGCCCCGGTCAGCCCGACGCTCAGGGTCGGGCGAAGGCCCGCGCGCGCCTGAACGTAGCCCTCGTCCGTGGCGCGCTGGAGCGCGCGGCTCTGCTGCAGCGTGGGGTTGGACTGGTAGGCGAGCGCGATGGCGTCGGCGAGCGTCTCCGCGCGAACGCAAGCGGCGCTGGAGGCGAAGGCCGCGACGGCGACGGCGCAGGCGGTGCGGAGACGAACGTGACGCATGGAGATCGGATCCGCCCCTTCGCCGCCGGCTCCGGCGCGCGGGGCAATCTGACGTCGGCAGGCCTCACGGGCGAGTTAAGCTTCCGTCATGCGGGGGTGCGCTCCGCGGCGAGGGGGATTCGCACCTGCGCCACAAGACCGCCGGGAGCGTTGGACAGCCGCACGTCCCCCCCGTGGGCGCGGGCGATTGAGCGGGAGACGGCCAGGCCCAGGCCGATGCCGCCCTTGTCCAGGCTGCGCGCCGCCTCGGCGCGGTAGAAGGGCAGGAAGACCCGCTCCAGCTCGGAGGCCGGGAGCCCCGGCCCCTCGTCCGCCACCTCCACCACCGCCTCGGTCTCGTCCCGCCGCAAGCTCACCTGCGCGCGCTCGCCATACTTCAGGGCGTTGTCGATCAGGTTGGCGACCACCCGCTGCACGGCCGAGGGGTCGGCCTCCACGATCAGGGGGTCGCCGTCGGTGAGCGCCACGTCGCCGCCGACCAGCGCCGCCTCGTCCACCTCGCACTCCACCAGCGACCGCAGATCCAGGCGTTCGCGCGGCCCGGGCTCGGAGGCGTCGCGGATGAAGGCGAGAACCTGGCCGATCATCTCCTCCATCTGCGCCACGTCCTGGAGCACGGAACGCTTGAGCTCCGGCGGGGCGGACTCGACCTTGAAGCGGATGCGGGCGAGCGGCGTGCGCAGGTCGTGGCTGATGGCGCCGACCATGGCGGTCCGATCCTCCACATAGCGCTGCAGCCGGGCCTGCATCCGGTTGAAGGCCGCGGCGGCCAGGCCGATCTCGGCCGGACCCTTCAGCGCCATGGGCGGCGTGCGGGGGTCGCGCCCCAGCCGGTCGGCGGCGTCGGCGAAGCGGCGGAGCGGCGCGGCCAGCCGGCGCGCGAACAGCCACGTCATCGGCCCGATGATCGCCAGGCTCGCCAGGAACCAGAGGATGATCCGGCGCTGCCAGCTGTTCGGGAACGGCTCGGGCGCCGGCGCGACCGTCAGCCAGCGCCCGTCGGGCTGGCGCACGGCCGCCACGAAGGAGGCGTGCAGCGGTGGCCCGCGCCAACGCCAGCCCTGCGGCTCCCGCTGGGCGAAGGAGGGCTCTGCGGCGGGCTCTCCGGCGCGGGGCGGTGCGGCGACGGATGGCTCCGCAGGCGGGGGGGGCGGCGGCTCTCCGAAGCGGTCGCCGG
>CAZZZR010000309.1:0-2575 GCA_964658605.1 uncultured Caulobacter sp.
TCCGCGCAGTCGGCGACGCCCATGACCGCGCAGAACACTACGCCGCCGTGCTCACCCATGCGGGTCGCGCGTTCGAGGCGTCCGTCTCCGAGCGGCTGCGGGGGGCGCTGGCGCGGGCCTACCGCGGCGCGGGCGTCGAACACGCGGCCGGGGCCCGGCGCGTGTGGGCGGCGCTGGCGGGGCCGGGGCTCGCCGCGACGCGGCCGGCGGGTGACCTGTGAGCGGCGGCCGGCACCTCCTGATCGTCGACGACGACGACGGTATCCGCTCGCTCCTCAAGGAGTATCTGGCGCGGCAGGGTTTCCGCGTGACCGGCGCGTCGGACGCGGCGACGGCGCGGCGCCTGATCCAGGCGGTCGACTTCGACCTCCTGGTGCTGGACGTGATGATGCCGGGCGAGGACGGCATGAGCCTGACGCGATGGGTGCGCGAGACCAGCGCCACCCCCGTCCTGATGCTGACCGCCCGCGACCTGCCCGGCGACCGGATCGAAGGCCTGCGCGCCGGCGTGGACGACTACCTCGGCAAGCCGTTCGAGCCGGAGGAACTGGTGCTGCGGATCGAGGCGGTGCTGCGCCGCGCCGCCGCGCCGCCCCCGCCCGGACAGACGATCCGCCTCGGCGTCTGCCGGTTCGATCTCGCTCGCGGGGAGCTGACCCGCGACGGCGTCCCGGTGCGGCTGACGGAGGGCGAGACCGCGCTGCTGCGGAGGCTCGCCCGCACCCCCCACACGCCCGTGGACCGGCTGGAACTCGACGGCGACGAGGCCGGCGGCGGCCGAGCGGTCGACGTGCAGGTCACGCGGCTGCGCAAGAAGATCGAGGATGACCCTCGTGTACCGCGCTTCCTGCAGACCGTGCGCGGTCGGGGCTACATGTTGGCCCCCGAATGAGCGAGGCGCGCCCCTCCCTCGCCCGTCGCCTTCGGCTGGACGCGCCGCGGGTGTGGGCCGCCATGGGTCGGCGCGCGGTGAAGCGTTGGCTCCCGCGCAGCCTCTACGGCCGCTCATTGCTCATCATCATCCTGCCGGTGCTGGTGATGCAGGCGGCCGTGGGCTGGGCCTTCTTCGAGTCGCACTGGCGCACCGTCACCCGCCAGCTGTCCGAGAGCCTGGCCGGCGACGTGGCGTGGGACGTGGCGGCCTACCAGGCCGATCCTTCACCCATCGCCTTCGCGAAGATCGCCGACCGGGCTGAGCGGGCGCAGTCGATCTCCATCGCCTTCCAGCCCGACCGGCCGATCCCGACCAACCGGCGCGCCACGCTGTTCCCTCCGTTCGACGACGCCTTGCGCACCGCCCTGGACGCGCGGCTGGATCAGGACTTCTGGGTCGACACCACCCGCTACCCCGCCTACGTCGACATCCGCGTCGCGATGAAGGGCGGATCGCTCCGCTTCATCGCGCCTCGCGAACGCGCCTTCGCCGCGCGGGGCCACGTCTTCCTGCTGTGGCTGACCGGGGCGACCTTGCTCCTCACGGCGGTGGCCATCGTCTTCATCAGGAACCAGGTGCGCGCCATCGAGCGGCTGGCGGCGGCGGCGGACGCCTTCGGGCGCGGGCAGGACAGCCCCCACTTCAAGCCGCACGGCGCACGAGAGGTGCGTCAGGCCGCCGAGGCGTTCCTGGCCATGCGCGCACGCATCCAGCGACACATCGACCAGCGGACCGCGCTCCTGGCCTCCGTCAGCCACGACCTGCGCACGCCGCTGACCCGCCTGAAGCTGCAGGCGGCGCTGGCCGAGCCGTCGCCGCGGCTCGCCGACATCAAGCGCGACCTCTCCGAGATGGAGCACATGATCGACGAATACCTCGCCTTCGCCCGCGGACAGGAGGGCGAGGCGGTGCGGGACTTTCCGCTGCGGCCCCTGCTGGAGGAGGTGGGCGCCGACGCCGGGCGGGCCGGGGCGCAGGTGGCGGTGGAGGCCGACCCCGCGCTCTGCGCCGCGATCCGGCCCAAGGCGTTCAAGCGGGCGCTGTCCAACCTCGTGCAGAACGCCGCTGCCCACGGCGCGCACGTGCAGGTCGCGGCCCGGCGCACGCCTTTCGGCGGGCTCGAGGTGAGCGTGGACGACGACGGTCCCGGCATCCCGCCCGACCGCTACGAGGAGGCGTTCCGCCCCTTCGGCCGCCTCGACCCCTCGCGCAACCAGAACGCCAAGGGCGTGGGCCTGGGCCTGGCCATCGCCCGCGATGTCGCGCGGGGACATGGCGGCGACGTGGAGCTGGAGAAGAGCCCGATGGGAGGATTGCGCGCTACGGTGAGGCTTCCCGGATAGATCAGGTAAGCTCTACAAGTATTTCAGCTGAAATGTCAGTTGGCATCAAGTAAACTTGCCATTGCGCGGCGCAGTCTTGCCGAATATCTGCGCCTTATGAGATCGACGCGATCGACATTCCTTGCGGCGGGGCTGCTGGCGGTGACGGCTGCAGCGGCGCGCGCGCAGACCGACCAAGCCCAGGCGCCTCTGGCGGCTTCTGTGGTGTCCGAGGTGACGGTCACGGCCGATCCGGCCGGACTTTTGGAGCGGCGTATCACGCGAAGCGTCACGGGCCTGCCGCAGACGCTCTTGGAGA
>CAZZZR010000310.1:0-2550 GCA_964658605.1 uncultured Caulobacter sp.
GGGCCGCGGCGAGGGCGGCGAGCGAGAGGGCTGCGAGCGCCGTCGTCAGGGTCTTCACGGGGATTCCTGTCTTAGAACTGCGTGTTGGTTGAGAAGCGGAAGGCTTCGGTCTTGTCGTAGTTCGTCTTAGCCAGCACCTGGCTGAAGTCGAGGCGGATAGGGCCCAGAGGCGACGTCCAGAAGACGGAAAGGCCCGCGGACGCCCGCAGCGCCAAGTCGTCCTTCACCGAGGGGATGCCGGTGGTGGCGTTCTTGCTGACGTCGATGGTGCGCTGGTCTACGAGGCCGAGCGTGCCGAAGTCGGTGAACAGCGCGGTGCGGATACCGTACTGCTCGGGCAGGAAGTTGGGCAGCGTCAGCTCCACCGTGCCGATGGCGTAGAACTTGCCGCCCACCGCCTCGTCGTAGAGCGTGTCGCGCGGCCCGATGCCCGCCACCTGGAAGCCGCGGAAGGTCGCGCCGCCCTTGAAGAAGCGGTCGTTGATGCGGACGTTGTCGCCGCCGTAGGGCAGGATGTATCCCGTCTGACCGGCCAGGCTGCCGATGAACGACGGCGAGAAACCGTGATAGATCGTGCCCGAGACCTCGGTCTTCAGATACTTCACGTCCCCGCCGATGCCGGCGAAGTTCTGGTCCAGCTGCAGGGTGAAGCCGCGCCGGGCGTGGATCGGGTCGTCTCGCCGGTCCAGCGTCAGCGAATAGCCGACCAGCGAGGTGAAGCTGCGGCCCAGCTGGTCGCAGACCGTGATCGAGATGGTGCCGCTGGCGCAGTCGGCCCCGCTCACGCTCACGTTGTCCTGGTGGAACTGGTAGCGCAGCTGCAGGTAGGTGTTGTTGTTGATCGGGAAGCCCAGGCGCAGGCCCGCGCCCGTCGATTCGCTGTCGTAGCCGGCGTATTCGGTGAAGTCGTAGCTGTAGGAGAAGAGATCGACGCCTGCGATCAGGTCGCGTCCGAGGAACCGCGGCTGGGTGAACCGCGCGTCGATGCGCTTCTGCAGCGAACCCACCGAAGCACGCAGGCTGATGTCCTGCCCGGTGCCTCGGAAATTGTGCTGGCTGACGCCGACATCGAGCAGGAGCTTGTCGACCGAACTGTAGCCGGCGCCCAGGCTCAGTTCGCCCGTGGGCTGCTCCTGCACCTTGACGCGCAGCACGGTCTTGTCCGGCGCGCTGCCGGGCAGCTGGTCGATGTCCACAGTCTTGAAGAAGTTGAGGCGCTTGACCTCGATCTTCGAGCGGTCGACCAGCACGCGGTTGTAGGCGTCGCCTTCCGCAACGCGCATCTCGCGGCGGATCACGTAGTCCTGCGTGGTGGTGTTGCCGACGATATCGACGCGTTCGACATAGACGCGCGGGCCCTCACGCACGTCGAACACGATATCGACCGTGCGGGTGGCGGGATTGGCGACCTGGCGCGGGCGGATGTCGACGAAGGCGAACCCCGCAGCGCCCGCGGCAAAGGTGAGCGCGTCCACAGCGCCCTCGATGCGGTCGGCCTGGAAGTTCTGCCCTTCGCGGATCGGCAGCAGCGCCTTCAGGAAGTCGGCGTTCAGCCGCTTGAGGTCGGTCTTCACAGACAGTTTGCCGAACTTGTACTTTGGACCTTCATCCAAGACGTAGGTGATGTCGAAGCTGCGCTGGTCGGGCAACAGCTCGGCGGTAGAGGACACCACGCGGAAGTCGTAGTAGCCGCGGTTGGAGTAGTATTTCCGTAGCTGCTCGCGGTCATACTCGATCCGATCAGGATCGTAGTTGTCGTTGGAGCTGAAGAAGCGATACCAGCGGGTCTGCTTGGTCACGACCACGTCGCGCAGCGTGTTGTCGTTGAACGCCTTGTTGCCGATGAAGTTGATGCGTTGGATGCCGGTCTTGGGTCCTTCGTTGATCTCGAACACGAGGTCCACGCGCTTCTGCGGCAGGTTGACGATCTTGGGTGTCACGGTGGCCGAGATGCGGCCCGAGCGGCGGTACAGCTCCACGATCTTCTGAACGTCGGCGATTACGTGCGCCTTGGTGAAGATGCCGCGGGGGTGGATGGAGATCTCGTCGCGGATCTTGTCGTCGTTCAGCGCCGAGTTCCCCTCGAACACCACCTGGTTGATGATCGGGTTCTCGGTGACGGTGACGACGAGGTCGCCGGTGGCCTGGTCGAGCTTGATCTCCTCGTTGCTGAAGAGGTCGGTGCGCGCCAGCGTCTTCAGCGCCAGGTCGAGCTGGGCGGGATCGACGGTGTCGCCTGGCGCGATCGGCAGGTAGGCGACGATGGTCGAGGTCTCGATCCGCTCGTTGCCCTGCACGATGATGCGGCGCACCACGCCGGTCTGGCCGGTGAAGGCGCTGGGCGCTGTGGGCTGGGCCGCGGCGGCGGCCTGCGCTTCGGCCGGCGTCGGCGTGGCGGCGGGAGCCGTCTGCGCGCCGGGCGCCGGGTTGGCGGCGGGCGAGGTCGAGGCGCCCTTGTCCGCGGCGGACGAGGCGGGGACGGCCACGTTGCTGGGCGCCGATCCGCCGGCGCCGAGCCCCGTGGAGCCCGCACCCGGGTTCGCCGCCGGA
>CAZZZR010000311.1:0-2546 GCA_964658605.1 uncultured Caulobacter sp.
CTCGGCGCGCCCGAGCGGCCCCGCTCCTCCAGCGCCGGAAGCACCACCGCGGTGGAGGAGAGCGCCAGCGCCACGCCCAGCACCACGGCCTCCGGCCAGCCGCGGCTCGCCAGCACGGTCGCGCCCGCCAGGGCGGCCGAGCAGACGGCGACCTGCAGGGCGCCCAGGCCGAACACCAGCCGCCGCAGGCTGCGCAGCCGGTCCCACGACAGCTCCAGCCCGATGGTGAACAGCAGGAAGGCGACGCCGAACTCGGCCAGCTGCGCCACTTCCTCCGGCCGGCGGACGGTCAGGTTGTCGAGCCAGGGCGCCCGCTCGGCCAGGGCGCCCAGCCCCTGCGGCCCCAGCGCCACGCCCGCCACAAGGTAGCCCAGCGTCGGACTGATCCTCAGGCGCTTGAACAAGGGCACGACCACGCCGGCGGTGGCCAGGAACAGCACCAGGTCGCGGAACTGGCCGAGGTGCGCCGCGGGATCGGCGGCGTGGGCGGCGGTCATGGGGCCTCCGGCCGTCGCGTGGATGCCGAGGCTAGCCGACCGCGACCCTTGCGCCTACCCGCTCCCCGCCGCAGGCCGCGTCTGCTAGGCTCGCGCCCATGGCCAAAGCACCCGCCGGCAGCCTGCAGGCCGCGATCGCTGACGCGGACACGCACGTCACGGTGCTGGACGACATCCTCAATGTCGAGAACTCGGCGGTGTACCGCTGGCTCGGCGCGCACGAACTCTACAAGGGACGGCTCAACAACCTCGTGATCGGCGACGGCGAGCTGCCCGCGGCCTTCGTCGAGGAGTCCGTTCCGAACCTAGACTCCGCGCGGGCACTGCTTGCGCGGGCCCGAAAGAACCCGACGGCGATGGCGGCGCTGCGCAAGCTGGCGAACGGGCAGGGGGCCGGCTTGACGGCGAAGTCGCCGAACGAGGACACGATCGACGCCGTGGCCGCCGCCCTGGTCGCTGGAAGCCTGTGGGCGACCATTCCCAAGAAGCCTGCGAAGCATCTCGTGAGCGCGCCCAGCCCGTCGGTCGCTGACTACATCAACAAGCTTCACGGCACCCAGGTGGACGTCAACTTCATCGCCGCCCAGGAGGGCAACCAGTGGCAGCGGGGCTACGTCCCGCCCTTCAACCAGCAGAACTCGGGGCTGACGTCCGGCCAGAGCGGCATGACCATCGCCTCCGGCTCCGACATCGGCCAGTGGTCGGACAAGAAGCTCGAGGCCATGAGCTTCCCCAAGGCCATGTACGACAAGCTGGCCCCGTTCACCCACGACAACATGGTCCGGGTGCTCAAGTTGCAGCACGCGTTCAAGGGGATGAACAAGACGCAGGTCGCCGCCGCCGTCGCCAAGCTCGGGGACGTGCCGCAGCTCGACAAGGGCGAGGCGGACCTCTGCGACCAGACCGTCAACGAGGTCTACGTGCGCGAGGAGATGGACGGCTACGACCGCAGCCGGGACAAGGCGGCCACGCCCGCCTTCAAGGACCTACCGCCGGGATGGCAGACGGTGCTCGTCTCCAGGCACTACCAGGGCGCCCACGCGCCGGGCTTCACGGCGGCGGTGAACGCCGGGCGCTGGGCGGACGCGGTCGCCGCCTTCCCCGCCACGAAGGACGCGCCGGACCGGATCGCGGCGGAACTCAGGCTCTTGAAGGCGCAGACGCCGCCCCCTCCGCCGCCCAAGCCCGTCCCCGGTCAGCCTCGGGGCCTCCCCCTGGGCGTACGACCGTGAGGGCCGCGGCGCTCGTCGCGGCCGGGCTGGCGTTCGCGGGCGCCGCAGCCTTCGCCGCGTCTGCGTCTCCGCCCCCGGGGGCCGCGAGCCGGTGCGACCGGGCGCGCACGCCGGTGGAGACATCCATCTGCACCGTCCCCTCGCTGAAGGTCGCCGACGCCGCGCTGGCCAAGGCCTACCTCGATCTGCGCCGCACCGCCTCCGCCAAGGCCGCGGTGGGTCTGAAGGCTTCGCAGCGGAACTGGCTCGCGAGCCGGAACGCGCGCTGCGCCACCGGGCAGCCCGCCTGCCTCGCGGGCGCCTACGCCGAGCGCAAGCGGCAGCTGGACGCGCTCGCCGCCTCGGCCGCCGCGACGGACGATCGGCTGCAGGACGCCACGGTGGTGATCGTGGACGGGCGTTGGAAGGCGGCGCGGATCCTGGACCCGGAGGGAGGGCCCGGCGCGCCGCCCGACCCCCGCATGTCGCGCACCCTGACCTTCGCGGGCCTGCCGCAGCCCGGCGAGACCGTGCAGACCCGGGCGGGCGAGGTCTGCCTCAAGGGCGCGGCCTGTCGCGCCATGGGCTGGCGCGTCGCCCGGCTCGACGAGGAGACACAAAGGCTGGCTTCAGCGCTGAAGCTTCCGCCCGCATCCCCGCTGTACGTGGGGTCGGACGGCGGACGCGAGACGCTCCAGCTCGTCCCGGCAGCCGACGGGCGGCTGCTGGCTCCCTTCTCCCTGTGCAAGCCCGGCACGGACGACTGCCGCAACGGCTTCGAGGAGTGGGTTCCCCTCGGTCCCGACGCGCGCGTCGAGGTCGTCCGGCCGCCTGCGTC
>CAZZZR010000312.1:0-2534 GCA_964658605.1 uncultured Caulobacter sp.
CTTGGCGCCGCCGTGGTTGGCGCCCAGCACGCGCAGGCCGCCGACCAGCACCGTCATCTCCGGACCCGTCAGACCCAGGAGCTGCGCCCGGTCGACCAGCGCCTCCTCGTCCTTCATGAACTGCCGCTTGGGACCCGTGTAGTTGCGGAAGCCGTCCGAGCGGGGCTCCAAGGGCGCGAAAGAGTGGGCGTCCGTCTGGGCGTCGGAGGCGTCGGTGCGGCCGGGCGTGAACGGGACCTTGACCTCGACGCCCGCGTCCTTCGCCGCCTTCTCGACGGCCGCCGTCCCGGCCAGCACGATCAGGTCCGCCAGTGAGATCGGCTTGCCGAAGCCGCCGCGGATCTCCTCGAGCTTGGAAAGCACCGCCTGGAGCTGAGCCGGCTCGTTGGCGTCCCAGTCCTTCTGCGGCGCCAGCCGGATGCGGGCGCCGTTCGCCCCGCCGCGCTTGTCCGATCGGCGGAAGGTCGAAGCCGAGGCCCAGGCGGTCGAGACCAGCTGGGGCACGGTGAGGCCTGAGGCGAGCACCTGCGCCTTCAGCGCCGCGATGTCCGCCTCGCCGACGAGCTCATGGTCGACCGGCGGGACGGGGTCCTGCCAGATCAGCGTCTCCGAGGGGACGAGCGGGCCGAGGTAGCGGGCGACCGGCCCCATGTCGCGGTGGGTCAGCTTGAACCAGGCGCGGGCGAAGGCGTCGGCGAACTGGTCCGGGTTCTCGTAGAAGCGGCGCGAAATCTTCTCGTACTCGGGGTCCATGCGCAGCGCGAGGTCCGAGGTCAGCATGGTCGGCACGCGCTTCTTGGACGGGTCGTGCGCGTCGGGGATCGAGGGCTCCGCGTTCTTGGCCTGCCACTGCCAGGCGCCGCCCGGGCTCTTGGTCAGCTCCCACTCGAACTTGAACAGGTTGTCGAAGTAGTGGTTCGACCACTGCACCGGCGTCTGCGACCAGGTGACTTCCAGCCCGGCGGTGATGGCGTCCGCGCCGTGGCCCGTGCCGTGCGAGCTCTTCCAGCCCAGGCCCTGGTCCTCCAGCGCGCCCATCTCGGGCTCGGGGCCGACCAGCGAGGGATCGCCCGCGCCGTGCGTCTTGCCGAAGGTGTGGCCGCCGGCGATCAGGGCGACGGTCTCCTCGTCGTTCATCGCCATGCGGGCGAACGTCTCGCGGATGTCGCGGGCCGAGCCCAGGGGGTCGGGCTTGCCGTTGGGGCCTTCCGGGTTGACGTAGATCAGGCCCATCTGCACCGCACCCAGCCGCTCGTCGAGCTGGCGTTCGCCGCTGTAGCGTTCGTCCCCGAGCCAGGAGCCTTCGGGACCCCAGTAGAGCTCCTCCGGCTCCCACACGTCCTTGCGGCCGCCGGCGAAGCCGAAGGTCTTGAAGCCCATCGACTCCAACGCGACATTGCCCGTCAGCACCAGGAGGTCGGCCCACGACAGCTTGCGGCCGTACTTCTGCTTGATCGGCCACAACAGGCGCCGCGCCTTGTCCAGGTTGGCGTTGTCCGGCCAGCTGTTGAGCGGGGCGAAGCGCTGCTGCCCCGCGCCCGCGCCGCCGCGCCCGTCGGTGATGCGGTAGGTGCCGGCCGCGTGCCACGACATGCGGATGAAGAGGCCGCCGTAGTGGCCGAAGTCGGCCGGCCACCAGGGCTTGGAGTCGGTCATCAGCGCGTGCAGGTCTGCGACGACCGCGTTCAGGTCGAGCGTCTTGAACTCGGCGGCGTAGTCGAAGTCCCCCCCCATCGGATCGGACTTGTCCGAGTTCTTGTGCAGCATCTCGATGTCGAGCGCTTCCGGCCACCAGGCCCGGTTCCCGTGCGGAGGGCGCTTCTTGTCCTGGGTCGCGCCCGCCACCGGGCACTCGGTTTCCATGTCCATGACGTTCCGCTTTCCTGTCCGCAGCCTCGATGGGCGGACACTAGCGACGCGCCCACCATCGGCCCAATCGATTTAATTATGACCTCGCATAGACGTCAGCTCTGACACCCCCAGTCGTTTCACGGGGTGCGTCGTGCGCAGCAGCTCGCGAGGAGCGTGGCCGAGCCGCCCGCGATCCGAGTGTTCAAGCTCTTGAAAAGGCTGGCGCACTCGACAGGATTCGAACCTGTGACCTCTGCCTTCGGAGGGCAGCGCTCTATCCAGCTGAGCTACGAGTGCGGGGCGCGCCTGGGTGAGGCGGACGGCGTGGTTTAGTCGAGGGCGGGAGCGTCCGCAATCCGCCGCCCCTGCGCGATCAGGGCAGTTCGGCGGGTTCCCGCGTCGGGCTGGGCGCGTCGGGGTCGCCGTAGGTGAGGGCGAGGAACACGTCCTCCAGGTCCGGGTCCTCGGTGGAGAGGTCGTGGATGCCGACGCCCGCGGCGCGCACGGCGGCCAGGGCCAGTTCGACGCCCGCGGTGGCGGTCTTGAAGGTCACGGCCAGGCGGCCGTCGGGGCGCAGCTTGGCGTCGAAGCCGGGGAGGGCGGGGGCGGCCTCCAGCGGGCTCTGCGGCGTGATCACCACCGCACGGGTGTCGAGGCGGCGCAGGAGGTCGCGGGTGGGCTCG
>CAZZZR010000313.1:0-2474 GCA_964658605.1 uncultured Caulobacter sp.
CTCCATCGGCAGCCGCGTCCCGTCGAAGCTGACCAGCGCATCCGCCTCCAGCCGGGGCCCGGCGAAGCCGGCTCCCGGCGTCGCGGGACGCTGCACCAAAGGCGTGCAAGCGGCGGCGAGGCCGGAGAGCAGCACGGCGCGCCGAGGCACGCCCCTCACCTCGCCAGCATCCTAACGACGCGGGCGCGCAGGTACGGTACGACGTCGGCCTCGAACCATGGCTCCCGCTTCAGCCAGGCGGTGTTGCGCCAGGAAGGGTGCGGCAGGGGCAGGACGTCGGGAAGGTAGTCGCGCCAGGCCATGACCGTCTGCGTCATGCTCGGCTTCATGCGCTCCCCGAGCGCCCATCTCTGGGCATGGCCGCCCACCAGGAGCGTCAGCTCCACCTTGGGCAAGGCGGCGAGCAGGCGCGGCCTCCACAGCGCCGCGCAGCGGGCGGGGGGCGGGAAGTCGCCGCCCTTCGGATTCGTGCCCGGAAAGCAGAAGGCCTGCGCCGCCACGCCGATTCGCGCGTCGCCATAGAAGGCGCCGCTGTCGACCCCCAACCACTGGCGCAGCCGGTCGCCCGAGGCGTCGGTGAAGGGCCGCCCGCTTTCGTGCACCCGCCGCCCGGGCGCCTGCCCGCAGATCAGGAGCCGCGTGTCGCCCGACACCCAGGTGACGGGGCGCGGCGGATGCGGGAAGTCGCCGGCGCAGGCGCGGCAGGCGGCGATCTCCGCCAGCAACGCCCCCAGCTGCTCAGGCGGCGAGGTGGAGCCGGTCTTTGACGCTGTCGAGGAAGGCGTGGTTGCTCTCCAGGATGGACTTGAGCGAGGGCCGGGCGTGCGCCCGGGCGAGATAGGCGCTCAGCCGCGGATAGCGTTCCTCGCACACCTTGCAGCCGGCGAGCTTGAAATTGCCGAATACCGAGCCCACGGCCGCGTCGGCCAGGCTGAAGTCCTCGCCCACCAGCCAGCCCGTCTCAGGCGCGACCTGTTCGAGGTAGGCCAGTTGAGCGGGCGCTTCCTCGGCCTCGGCCTTCTCGGCGACGGCGATGTCGTGCGGCAGGCCGACCAGCGGGCCCACCACACGGTTGAAGAAGATCTTCACGCCGCTGGCGAACACGACGGTGTCGGCGAACTCGTCGAACCAGACCGCCCGCCCGCGAGCCCGGGGCTCTGCGGGGATGAGGCGCGGATCGGGGTGCGCGGCCTCCAGGTAGTGGGCGATGGCGCTGGAGTCGGCCAGGGCGAAGTCGCCGTCGCGGATGGCCGGGATCTTGCGGAAGGGGCTGGCGTCCAGAAATCCTTCCGGAGGGGGCGCGCCGGGACCCGCGACCCGGTTCTCGACCTCGATCCCCTTCTCCGCGCAGATCACCAGCACCTTGCGCACGAAGGGCGACAGGCTGGAGCCATAGACGATCATGGGGAATCCTCCGCAGCCGCCGCGCCCTCGTTCGCCAGGGCGGGCAGGCGCAGCCGGTAGACGCCCTTGAACGCGTCCGGGTCAACCGCCTTGCCGTGACGGGTGATCTCCAGCCGCCCCGCGCGGGCCAGCCCCACGGCGGTCGCCTTCACCTGCGGCAGCAGCCGGCGCCAGCCTTCGGGATCGAGCGGGCGCGCCACCTCCGACGGGCAGACGGTCTTGCCCGCGTCGCGCTCGGCCAGGAGCGCGAAGGTCGTCTCCTCGATGGGGGAGGTCACGCCCGCCACACGTTGAGCCGACAGGCGGGGCCGTAGCGCCAGATCGCCCGGTCGTGGGTGGCCAGGGTGAGGTTCTCCCGCAGCGCCTG
Source organism: uncultured Caulobacter sp. (assembly GCA_964658605.1). GTDB lineage: Bacteria > Pseudomonadota > Alphaproteobacteria > Caulobacterales > Caulobacteraceae > JASLDZ01. Next base: position 1,772 of record CAZZZR010000313.1, read on the forward strand.
GGCGATCAGCAGACGGTCGATGGGGTCGTCGTGCAGGGGCGGCAGGGCGGCCGAGGCCCACACGTCCTCCCGCGCGATCGGGACGAGGTCGAGCCCCAGACGCTCCAGGAGCTTGGGAAGGTCGTCGGGCGCCTTCACCACCCCGGCGCGGCGCTTCATCGCCACCTCCCACAGCACCGCGTCGCTGACCACGAGCGCGTTGGACTTCATCTCCAGCTGCGCCTTCAACGGCCCCGGCAGCCGCTCCGGCTCGGCCAGCATCCAGAGCAGGACGGCGGTGTCGAGCAGGATGCGCACCGCCGGTCAGCCTTGCGGCGGAAAGACGTCGCCCTGCGCGAAGGCCCGGTCGAGCGCCTTGTCGGCCTCCGCCAGGTCCTCCGCCGAGCCGGTCCACACCTTGCCCGTCAGCGCGCCGAGAATGTCGCGCTTGGACGACTGGACCAAGGGCTTCTCGATCGGCGTGAGCCGCACAACGGGCTTGCCGTTGCGGGCGATCACCACCTCCTCGCCGGCCTCCGCCCGTTCGATCAGCTTGGAGAGCTGGCTCTTGGCCTCGTGCACATTGGCGCGGATCATGGCTTAGCTAAGCGCCGCCAGAGCGCCCGCGTCAACCGCCGCGCTTCATCGTCTCCCGCGCGACGATCAGCTTCTGCACCTCGCTGGTGCCCTCGTAGATGCGGAAGATGCGCACGTCGCGGTACAG
>CAZZZR010000314.1:0-2408 GCA_964658605.1 uncultured Caulobacter sp.
CTCCCCCATCTGCGATGGGGGAGAGAGGATTGTGCTCTCCCTTGCGGATCGCCGTCGAGCTCTGCGGATGCAGCGGCGCCTTCAGCCACAACCAGGCGGGCGGGCGGGCGTACGGCAGCAGCGGGCCGGCGCTCGCGGGCAGGCGGGCGTGGGCGAAGCGGCGGGCGGCGGGCGCGAATCGGCTGTGGAGGAGCGCGCCGGGACGGGCCACCACGGCCACCGGCATGAGCCGCAGGATGTCGATCCAGCCCCGCCAGCGGTGGAAGTCCGCCAGGTTGTCCGCCCCCATCAGCCAGACGAACCGAACGTCCGGCCATCGCGCCTTGAACAGGCGCAGCGTGTCGTAAGTGTAGCGCACGCCCAGCCGCGTCTCCGCGTCCGACACGATCATGCGCGGGTCGTCGGCGAAGCGGGCGGCGCTGGCCATGCGCCACTCAAGTGGGCGGCTGTCGCGCCGGTCTTTCAGCGGGTTCTGGGGCGAGACCAGCCAGACGACGCGGTCCAGCTGCAGCCGCTCGAGCGCCGTGCGCGCGACGTGCGCGTGGCCCTCGTGCGCCGGGTTGAACGAGCCGCCCAAGAGGCCGACGGTCATGCCGGGCGTGAAGCTCAGGCCGAGCCGCAGCGCCTGCGGGCGGCCATACGGCGGCGTGCGGCGCGCCGGCCCCGCCGCCCATAGTCGCCGTGCGCTGACGGGAGGCCCGCCGGACACCCCTAGGGACGCCACTCGGGCGTGCGGCCCTCGGCGCGCTCGATCTCGGTCTTCTCCGCCTCGCGCTCGCTGCGGATGCGGCCGAGCGCCAAGCGCAGCAGCTCGCGCACGCCCTCGCCGGAGACGCCGGAGACGATCTCCACCGGATGGCCGGTCGCCTGCGCCAGCTCCGCGCGCTTGGCGGCTCGCGTCTCGGGGTCGAGCGCGTCGACCTTGTTCAATGCGACGATCTCCGGCTTGGACTCCAGCCCCTCGCCGTACGCCAAGAGCTCCTCGCGCACCGTGTGGTAGGCCTGCCCCACGTCGTCCTGCGTGCTGTCCACGAGGTGGATCAAGACCGCGCAGCGTTCCACGTGGCCGAGGAACCGCGTGCCCAGGCCGTGCCCCTCGTGCGCGCCCTCGATCAGGCCCGGGATGTCGGCCAGCACGAACCGCTCCTCCGCCGAGAGGTCGACCACGCCGAGGTTGGGGGTGAGCGTGGTGAAGGGGTAGTCCGCCACCTTCGGCTTGGCGGCGCTGGTGGCGGCGAGGAAGGTGGACTTGCCGGCGTTGGGAAGGCCCACCAGCCCCGCGTCCGCGATCAGCTTCAGCCTCAGCCAGACCCACATCTCCTGGCCCGGCTGACCAGGGAGGGCGAAGCGGGGAGCCTGGTTGATCGGGCCCTTGAAGTGGATGTTGCCGAAGCCGCCGTTCCCGCCTTTGGCCAGCCGCACCCGATCGCCCACGGCCGTCAGATCGGCGATGACGTGCTCACGCTCCTCGTCCAGCACCTGGGTGCCGGCGGGCACGCGCAGCACCACGTCCTCCGCCGAGGCGCCGTGCATCTGGCGGCCGCGGCCGTGGTCGCCGGTCTGCGCCTTGAAGTGCTGCTGGTAGCGGTAGTCGATCAGGGTGTTCAGCCCCTCGACCGCCTCCACCCACACGTCGCCGCCGCGGCCGCCGTCGCCGCCGTCCGGGCCGCCGTACTCGATGAACTTCTCGCGGCGGAACGAGACGCAACCCGCGCCGCCGTCGCCCGACCGCACGAAGACCTTGCACTGGTCGAGGAACTTCATCCACGGTCCTATGCCGCAAGCGCCGGCTGAGCGCCACTTTCGGGGGTTTCCGCCATGGCCGAAGGCCTCAGCGCCGACGTCTCGGACTTCGTGCGGAGAGAGGTGACGTACGGCGGGATCACCCGCCCGGTGCTCGTGAGCGGCGACCGCGGGCCGGCGGTCATCGTGATCCATGAGATCTACGGCTTCACCGCGCCCACCGCCCGCTTCTGCCGCTGGGTGCGGGACGCGGGGATGCGCGTCTATGCGCCGATCCTGTTCGGAGCGGCCGACGCGTCGAACCCCGAGAACGCCGGTCCGGGGCGCATCCTGGGCCTGTGCGTCTCGCGCGAGTTCAACATGTTCGCGGCGGGCCGTTCCAGCCGTGTCGTGGACTGGCTGCGGCCCCTGGCGCGCGACGCCCACTCCGAGTGCGGCGGCGCGGGCGTGGGCGTGATCGGCATGTGCCTGACGGGCGGCTTCGCGCTCGCCATGGCGGTCGAGCCCGCCGTGCTGGCGCCGGTGATGTCGCAGCCCGGGCTGCCCGCGCGCACCAAGGACGGGCTGGACGTCTCGCCCGCCGACCTCGCGCGCATCCGCGACCGCACCGAGCGCGAGGGCTTGCAGGTGCGCGGCTATCGCTTCGACGGCGACCCCCTCTGCCC
>CAZZZR010000315.1:0-2407 GCA_964658605.1 uncultured Caulobacter sp.
CATCCTCGGCGGTGATCGAGGACGGTGCGGTATTGACCCCTAGAGCTTCCGCCATCCACCCAAGGGCGCGACGGGCCTCATCTACCGTCGACTGACCCACGTCCTCGCGCCGCCTGAAGTCGAGATAAGCCTCCACCATCCCGCCCAGGGTGCGGCCCTGGTCTTGGGGACGGCCTGTCGTCTCCGCGCTAGCCCCGGAGGCATCGTAGAGGGGCCTGGACTGATACTCCGCCCCCGGCTCTGTGAGCGATTGGGTCAGCGCCTGCATCTGTTGAAGGTGAGCATGAGCCGCGATCCTGACCACGTAGGGTTGGGCGGCGCAGTCCAGCGCTTCAAAGGTCCGCCCCGCCTTCACGGCGATACGTGAGGCCGAGAAGCGCACGGAGGCATCGAAGCGCCCGTCGACCAGCTGCTCCTCCAGCTGCCCGATGCGGCTCCGCGTCAGCTCAAGATCATGGGCGATGTGCTCATCGCGGAAGGCAGGGTGGAAATCGCGGGGCTTTTGGACCTCCGCGAGCAAGTGCCCGAGGAACTTGTCTCCGGCGGTGTTCAGGTCGTTGCGGGTGGCGTGGTCCATGCTTCTCAGCTCCTCGATGAAGGAGCGGAACCACGCGGCCACCCGAGGCGCGAGCCTGCGAGCCAGGACGGAGTCGGGCGTGCCGAGGGAGCGAGCAAACTCACAGCCCAACCGCCCGACCAAATCCTGAGGCACCCGGAACCTGACGGCGTACATTGCGCCACGGCGGTAGAGGTGCTGACCCCGCGGACCGCTCATGCGGCACCGTGTGGTACAGGGATGTGGGACAAGCGCCCGGCTCTCACCCGGACTTGGGCTCTGGTCCCCTGTAAGTACTCAGGAAACCAGGATACTGGAGCGGGCGAGGCGATTCGAACGCCCGACCCCAACCTTGGCAAGGTTGTGCTCTACCCCTGAGCTACGCCCGCTCTTGGTCGCGCGGCGGGGGCCTGAGGGCCCCCGCGGGGAAGGCGCGCTTTCAACCACAGCGCCCCCACCTTGGCAAGCGGGATCAGGCGGGGGGCGGGGCGGGGCGCGAGGCCTTCTCGTCCAGCCCGGAGCGGCCGGCGCGCGCCTCCAGCGCCTGCGCCACGGCGTCGGGGTCCAGCCCGCTCGCCGCCGCCAGCGCCAGCCAGTGGTAGAGCAGGTCGGCGCTCTCGGTCGCCAGCGCCGCCTTGTCGCCCTGGATCGCCGCGATCACCGCCTCCACCGCCTCCTCGCCGAGCTTCTTGGCGGCGCGGGCGGGATCGGCCAGGAGCTGGGCGGTGTAGCTGGTCGAGGGATCGGCGCCCCGGCGGTCGTCGATCGTGGCCTGCAGCGCGGCCAGCGCCTTCAGCAGCCGCTCCATCAGGCGGCGCTCCTCTGTGCGGGCGCGTCGCGTACGGGCACGCCCGCGGCCGCCAGCGCCGCCTTGGCCTCGCCCACCGACATCTCGCCGAAGTGGAAGATGGAGGCCGCGAGCACCGCGTCCGCCCCGCCCTCGACCACCGCCTCGACCAGGTGCCGCACCGCGCCCGCCCCGCCCGAGGCGATCACCGGCACGGGCACGGCGGCTGTGACCGCGCGCAGGAGCGGCAGGTCGTAGCCGGACCTGGCGCCGTCGCGGTCCATGGAAGTCAGCAGGATCTCGCCGGCGCCCTTGGCCACCGCCAGCCGCGCGTAGTCCACCGCGTCCAGCCCCGTGGCGCGACGGCCGCCGTGGGTGAAGATCTCCCACCGGGCGTCCCCGTCTTTCGCGCCCGTCTGCTTGGCGTCCACCGCGGCGACCACGCACTGGCTGCCGAAGGCGTCGGCGCAGCGGGTGAGCACGTCGGGGTCGGCGACCGCGGCGGAGTTGATCGAGACCTTGTCCGCCCCCGCCCGCAGCAGCGCCCGCGCGTCCTCCGCCGAGCGTACGCCGCCGCCTACGCCCAGCGGCATGAAGCAGACGTCGGCGGTGCGGGCGATCACGTCCAGGATGGCGCCCCGGCCCTCGTGGCTGGCGGTGATGTCCAGGAACATCAGCTCGTCGGCGCCGGCCGCGTCGTAGGCCTGCGCCTGCTCGACCGGGTCGCCCGCGTCGCGCAGCTGGAGGAACTGCACGCCCTTCACCACGCGCCCGTCCTTCACGTCCAGGCAGGGGATGACGCGGGTCTTGACCATCAGGCGGCCGCGCTCAGCGCTTCGGCGGGGAGCACCGCGCCGGTGTAGAGCGACTTGCCGAGGATGGCGCCGGCGATCGGCGTGCCCGGCCGCGCCTTCAGAGCGTGCAGGTCGGCGACCGACGCGATTCCGCCCGAGGCGACGACCGGGATGGACACGGCGTCGGCCAGCGCGCCGGTGGCCTCGACGTTGACGCCCTCCAGCGTGCCGTCTCGGCCGATGTCGGTGATGATCAGGGCCGCCACGCCC
>CAZZZR010000316.1:0-2389 GCA_964658605.1 uncultured Caulobacter sp.
CACCGAACGCGACCCACAGCCTGGGTCGAGCCGAGGTCGGCCGGCTTGTCGAGACAGATCCAGCCCGAGACCGCGTCGCCCTTGCGCCGCCGCGCCACTAGTCCTTTGCCTCTAGATCCTGCTTCACGCGCGGATCTTCGAGCAGCTTGTTGAGTTCGTCACGCTGGGCGCGTTCGGCGGAGCGCTCCTCGGCCTTCTTGCCGGGCTTGCCCTTGCTCGGGTTGTTGCCGTGCTCCCACTTGGCGAGGCCCTCCTGGCTCAGGAAGCGCGCCACCCGGTCGGGGGGCTGGGCGCCCTTGCCGAGCCATTCCTGGATGCGCTCGACCTTCAGGGTCACGCGCTGGGCGTCCTTGGGCAGCAGCGGGTTGTAGCTGCCGACGCGCTCGATGAAGCGGCCGTCGCGAGGCGAGTGGCTGTCGGCGACGACGATCTGGTAGTAGGGGCGCTTCTTGGCGCCGCCGCGGGCGAGGCGGATCTTCAGCATGGGTCTTGGTCTTCCTGTTTGATCGTCAAGGTTATTTCTTCGGCCCGCCGAAACCCGGCAGGCCCGAAAGCTTGGAGAGGTCGAGGCCGCCCGGCAGTCCCGGCAGCGCCTTCTGGGCGTCGTCGGCCGTGGGGAGCTTGCCGCCGCCGAGCGCCTTGAGCCGGGCGAGGTCCGCGCCGCCGCCCATGCCGCCGGCCATCCCCTTGGGGAGCGAAACGCCCCGGGGCATCCCAATGCCGCCCCCGCCGCCGCCCATGGCCTGCATCGCGGCGGCCATCCCGGCCATGCCGCGCCCGCCGCCCTTGGACATCGACTTGAACATGTCGGCCATCTGACGGTGCTGCTTGAGGAGGCGGTTGACCTCCGCCACGTCCACCCCGGCGCCGGCCGCGATGCGCTTCCGCCGCGAGGCGTTCAGCACGTCGGGCTTCTTCCGCTCGACCTTGGTCATCGACGAGATGATCGCGCCCTGGCGGCGGAACATCCTGTCGCCCGCGTCGCCGGACAGGCCGGCCTCGCCGAGCTGCTTCTTCATCTTCGCCACGCCCGGCAGCATGGCCATGATCCCGCCGACCCCGCCCATCTTCTGCATCTGCTTCAGCTGCTCGGAGAGGTCGTCGAGGTCGAACTGACCCTTGGCCATCTTCTTGGCCATGGCCTGCGCCTTGGAGGCGTCCAGCTCCTGCGACGCGCGCTCGACCAGCGCGACGATGTCGCCCGCGCCCAGGATGCGGCCGGCGACCCGGCGGGCGTCGAACACCTCCAACGCGTCGATCTTCTCGCCCGCGCCCAGGAACTTGATCGGCAGGCCGGTGACGTAGCGCATGGAGAGCGCCGCGCCGCCGCGGGAGTCGCCGTCGGTGCGCGTCAGCACGAGGCCCGTGAGCGGCAGGCGCTCGTGGAAAGCCTTGGCGGTTCGCACCGCGTCCTGGCCGGTCAGGGCGTCGGCCACCAGCAGCGTCTCGGTAGGGGACGAGATGCGGGCGATCTCGGCCGCTTCCGCCATCATCGCCTCGTCCAGCGTCGTGCGCCCGGCGGTGTCGAGGATCACCACGTCGTAGCCGCCGAGCTTGCCGGCGCTGAGCGCCCGGCGGGCGATGTCGGGCGCCGACTGGCCTACGACGATCGGCAGGGTGTCGACCTCGGCCTGCTTGCCCAGGGTGGCCAGCTGCTCCATCGCCGCGGGACGCCGCGTGTCGAGGGAAGCCATCAGGACCTTCTTGCGATCGATCTTGGACAGCCGCACCGCCAGCTTGGCGCTCGTGGTGGTCTTGCCCGAGCCCTGCAGCCCGCTCATCAGGATGACCGACGGCGGCACGACGTTGAGGTTCAGCCCCGTCGGCTCCTCGCCGCCCAGCATATCCACGAGCCCGTCGTGGACGATCTTCAGCACCTGCTCGGAGGGCTTGACGGCCTTGATGACCGCTTCGCCCGTCGCCTCCTCGCGGGCCTTGGCGACGAACGCCTTGACCACGGGCAGGGCCACGTCGGCGTCCAACAGCGCCAGGCGCACCTCGCGCAGCGCCTCGTCCACGTCGGCGGCCGAGAGCAGGCCGCGCCCGGTCATCCGGTCGAAGACGCCTGTCAGCCGGTCGCCGAGGGACTCGAACATCCGCCACTCCACGCTGCGCGATGGCCCAAACGCGATCGACCCCCGTGGGCGATCACGCCGACGGAGGGCCTCGCCGCCCTCGTCCGTTCCCTTGCGGGTGCGGGGTCGTGGCGGTGGAGGGCGCGTTTGGATTGCGCCGAAGGGGGCGGTTCCTACGCGAGCGGGGGCGGGATGTCCACAGGGTCGCCCGCCGTCAGGCCGCCAGCCGGTCGTGCGCCGCGGTGAGCGCAGGGTCGTCCGGACACGCGTCCAGCCCCCGCGCGACGGCGGCGAGCGCGGCCACGCCGTCGCCC
>CAZZZR010000317.1:0-2348 GCA_964658605.1 uncultured Caulobacter sp.
GATCCACAACGCCAACCACCTGCGCCCCTCCCGCGACGGGCTGAAGGTGGGCGGCCACCAGTCCTCCAGCGCCAGCGTCTCGACGCTGATGACCGCGCTCTACTTCCACACGCTGCGCCCGCAGGACCGGATCGCGGTCAAGCCGCACGCCTCGCCGGTGATGCACGCCATCCAGTACCTGCTCGGGCGCCAGACCCGCGACCAGCTGGAGCGGTTCCGGGCGCTGGGCGGGGCGCAGAGCTACCCCTCGCGCACCAAGGACAAGGTGGAGGTCGATTTCTCCACCGGCTCGGTCGGGCTGGGGGTGGCGGCCACCCTCTTCGCCTCCCTGGTGCAGGACTATGTCGGGCTGCACGGCCTGACCGCGCGCGACGTCTCCACCGACGGGCGGATGATCGCGCTCCTTGGGGACGCGGAGCTGGACGAGGGCAACGTCTACGAGGCCCTGCTGGAGGGCTGGAAGCACGAGGTGAAGAACACCTGGTGGATCATCGACTACAACCGGCAGAGCCTGGACGGGGTGGTCAACGACGCCCTGTTCCACAAGATCGAGGGCTTCTTCCGGGCGGTGGACTGGAAGGTGATCCCCCTCAAGTTCGGCAAGACGCTGGAGGCGGCGCGATCCGGCCCGGCGGGCGAGGCGCTGCTCGACTGGATCGAGCGCTGCCCAAACCAGCTCTACTCGGCGCTGACCTTCAAGGGCGGGGCGGCGTGGCGGGCGCGGCTGAAGCTCGAGCTTTCGGGCGCCGCCGGTCTCGGCGCGCTGCTCGACACGCACGACGACGACCGCCTCGCGGCCCTGATGACCAACCTCGGCGGCCACGACCTGGAGACCATCCTGGAGGCCTTCGACGCTGCGGCCGGCGACCCTGCCCCCCACGCCTTCGTCGCCTACACCATCAAGGGCCACGGACTGCCGCTGGCGGGGCACAAGGACAACCACGCCGGGCTGATGAACCCCACGCAGCTCGACACCTTCCGCAAGCTCTGCGGCGTGCCGGAAGGGCAGGAGTGGGAGCCGTTCGCGGGGCTGGCCGACGCCGGGGCGGTCAAGCGCTTCCTGCCGACCACGCCCCTGCTGAAGCGCAAGCCCCTGCCGCCCACGCCCGCCGTCGAGGTTCCGGCGATCCCGACGCCCGCAGGCGAGACGCTCTCCACCCAGGAGGCTTTCGGCAAGGTGCTGTTCGAGCTGGCGCGGGAGAAGACCCAGCTCGCCGAGCGGATCGTCACCACCTCGCCGGACGTCACCGTCTCCACCAACCTCTCCGGCTGGGTGAACCGGCGCGGGGTGTTCCACAGCTCTGAGCGCGCCGACACCTTCTCCGACGAGAAGGTCGCCAGCCCGCAGAAGTGGCGCATGGCGCCCGCCGGCCAACACATCGAGCTGGGCATCGCCGAGCACAACCTGTTCCTGCTGCTGGGCCAGCTGGGCCTGGCGGACAGGTTCTGGGGCGAGCGGCTGCTGCCGATCGGAACGGTCTACGACCCCTTCATCAACCGCGGCCTCGATGCGCTGATCTACGCCTGCTACCAGGGCGCGCGATTCATGATTGTGGCGACACCCAGCGGGATCACGCTCGCGCCCGAGGGCGGGGCGCACCAGTCGATCAACACGCCCCTGATCGGCATGGCGCAGGACGGCCTGCACTACTACGAGCCCGCATGGGCCGACGAGTTGGCCGCGATCCTCGCGCACGGCTTCTCGCACATGCAGGCGCAGGACGGCGGCTCGATCTACCTGCGCCTCTCCACCCGCCAGCTCGAACAGCCCGCCCGCGAGCGCGACGCCGCCTGGGAGCGGGATGTGATCGAGGGCGGCTACTGGCTGCGCCGGCCGCAGGCCAACACCCAGCTCGCCATCGCCTACTGCGGCGCGGTGGCGCCCGAAGCCCTGGAGGCGGCGCATCGCCTCGCCGAGCGGCTTCCCAACGTGGGGCTCCTATCCGTCACCTCCCCCGACCGCCTGCATGCGGGCTGGACCGCCGCAAGGCGAGCCCGGGCGGAGGGCGACCGCGCCGCCTCCAGCCACGCCGACCGGCTGCTGGGCGCGCTGCCCGCCGGAGCGGCGCTGGTGACGGTGCTCGACGGACACCCCGCGACCCTGTCGTGGATGGGGTCGGTGGCGCGCCACGCCATCCACCCGCTGGGGGTCGAGCGCTTCGGCCAGTCCGCCGACCTGCCTGACCTCTACCGCCTGCACGGCCTCGACGCCGACGCCATCACCCGCGCCGCCCGCGAGGTGCTGGCCTTCGGCTGACCTCTCAAGGTTCCTCCCCGCCTGCGGGAGAGGTGTCGGCGAAGCCGACGGAGGGGGCGTGCGCGGCGCGACTCGCCCCCTCCGTCCCCTC
>CAZZZR010000318.1:0-2348 GCA_964658605.1 uncultured Caulobacter sp.
TAGCTCTTCACCCGTATCGCGCCGTCCACCGTCAGGCGGCTGGTGGCCGTGACCCCCAGGCCCACGCGGCCGGTGGCGGCCTCCACCGTCAGCGCCTCGGTCCAGGCGGCGCCGTCGGCGGAGACCTTCACGTGCAGCCGGTCGTCGCCGCAGAGGCCCAGCTCGGCCCGGCCGGAGAAGCCGGTCTGGTAGAGCAGCGAAGCGGTGTCGGCGGCGGTGGCCTTGTTCAGCTTCACCTGCACGCCCGCCCCCGCGTGGGTGAACAGCGCCGCCAGGCCCCGCACGCTCAGCACGTTGGTCGCGTCAGCCGTCGTCGCGATCCCCAGGCCCGAGAGGTTGTCGAACCGCGTCAGGAGGCTGGCGAGCGTAACCCAGCCCACCGCGGTGCGCACCAGGAGCACGCCCTCGTCGGCGACCAGCAGCAGCGCGCCCACGACGGCGGGGGCCACGCTCCAGGCGCCCGCCTCGAACCGCATCAGCGACCCCGCCGCCCGCGTGCTCCAGTCCGCCCCCGTGGGTGACGGCGGCAGCAGGTACAGCGCGCCGTCGGCGGGCGAGGCGGGCTGGGCGGCGAGGCTGCGGCTGACCGCCGACGTCGACACCAGGCCGTCGAGCAGCGACAGCGCCTCGTTCATGGTCACGTGCTTCTGCGCCTGGGCGGCGGCGAGATAGGGCAGGCCTAGCCGGGGGGTGGCGTCGTCGCTCATGGGATCTCCTCCGGGGCCGGGCGCTCCGGCGGCGTGGAGATCAGGATGGCGCGGCGGCGGGACGCGGGGAGAAGCGCCCCGCTATCCCCGCCGGACGCTACTCGGCGGCGAGCGCGGTCGGGGGGGGGGCGGGGCCGGAGAGATGCGCCTGGGCGGCGGCATATTCGCGCTGCAGCCGGGCCACGAGGTCACGCGCGGGAAGCACCGCCTTGACCGCGCCCACGCCCTGCCCCGCGCCCCACACGTCCTTCCAGGCCTTGGCCTTGGAGCCTTCGCCGGAGCCGAAGTTCATGGTCGAGACGTCGCCCTGGGGCAGGTTGTCCGGGTCCATGCCGGCCGCCTGGATCGAGCCCTTCAGGTAGTTGCCGTGCACGCCCGTGAAGAGGCTGGAGTAGACGATGTCCGAGGCGCCGGAGCCGACGATCATCGCCTTGTAGGCGTCCACCGCGTTGGCCTCCTCCGTCGCGATGAAGGCCGAGCCGATGTAGGCGAGGTCGGCGCCCATGGCCTGCGCCGCCAGGATCGCGCCGCCCGTGGCGATCGCGCCCGACAGCGCCAGCGGCCCGTCGAACCAGGCCCGGATTTCGGACACCAGCGCGAAGGGCGACAGCGTGCCCGCGTGCCCGCCCGCGCCCGCCGCCACCGCGATCAGCCCGTCCGCGCCCTTCTCCACCGCCTTGTGGGCGAAGCGGTCGTTGATGATGTCGTGCATCGTGATCCCGCCCCAGCCGTGCACGGCCTGGTTCACGTCCTCCCGGGCGCCCAGCGAGGTGATGGTGATCGGGACCTTGTATTTGGCGCAGGTGGCCATGTCCTCGTCGAGGCGGGCGTTCGACTTGTGAACGATCTGGTTGACCGCATAGGGGGCGGCGGGCGTCTCGGGATGGTCGCGGTCCCAGGCGGCGAGCGCCTCGGTGATCTCGTGCAGCCACTCGTCGAGCAGGGTCTGCGGGCGGGCGTTCAGCGCGGGGAAGCTGCCCACGATCCCCGCCGTGCACTGGGCGATCACGAGCTTCGGGTTGGAGACGATGAACAGCGGCGAGCCGATGGCGGGCAGGCGCAGACGGTCCTTCAGGATCGGCGGCAGGGCCATGGCGTCTCGCTCCCCTTGGGTGTTGCGCGCATCCTAAGGCGGCGGTCGCCGGGACGACAATCGTGACCTAGGGGAAGGCGGCCGCCCCGGGTCGACGCTTGACGCCGCGACCTCGCGCGCCGCATCACGCGGGGATGGACGACGCCGCCATCCCGCTCGCCCCGACGCCGATCGCCTTGACCCCGCTCGCGGACGGCTTCCCGCCCGCGACCCGCGAGGCGTGGCTGGCCCTGGTGGACGCCGGGCTGAAGGGCGCGCCGTTCTCGAAGCTGGTGACGAAGACCGCCGACGGGCTGGAGGTGCAGCCGCTCTACACCGCGGATGACACCCCGCCGGGCGCGCGGCTGTTCGCGCCGGGCGACCTCGACCGGCCATGGCAGGTGCGCACGATCGTCGACGCCGCCGAACCCGCCGAAGCCAACCGGCAGGCGCTGCAGGACCTGCAGAACGGCGCGGCGAGCGTGCTGCTCCGCTACTCGGGGCCCGGCCGGCGGGGGCTGGCGCCGGACACCGACTCGCCCTCCGGCAATATCATGAGCGCCGCCATC
>CAZZZR010000319.1:0-2347 GCA_964658605.1 uncultured Caulobacter sp.
GTTCTCGCCCGTTCGGTTGAGAAGGTCGGACACCGGATCGTCGGTCGGTGCGGCGCTCTCCTCCGGCGGGTTGGGGCCAGGCGGTATCGGGCCGACGTTCAGGCGCGGCAAGGCCGCCGACATGAAGGCCTTCCACAGCTCGGCCGGCGCGCCGCCGCCGGTCACCTTGCGCATGGGCGTGTTGTCGTCCTTGCCGACCCAGACGGCGGCCGTGAAGCCGCCGGTGTAGCCGACGAACCAGGCGTCCTTGTAGTCGCTGGTGGTGCCCGTCTTGCCCGCCAGGTCGTAGCCCGGGATGTTCGCCCGCGCGCCTGTGCCGGGGCTGACCAGCACGCCCCGCATCATGCGCACCATGTAGCTGAGCGCCGGGTTGTTGATCACCTGCGGACGGCCGTCGGCCTTGTGCTCGTAGAGCACCTGCCCGTCGGCGGTACGGATGCGCTCGATCCCCCAGGCGGGCGCCTTCACCCCGCCGTTGGAGAACGGGACGTAGGCCTGCGCCATCTCCAGCGGCGAGACGCCGGTGGTGCCGAGCGCCATGGCCGGATCGGTGTTGATCGGCGAGGTGATGCCGAGCCGCCGCGCCGTCGCCGCCACGTTCTGACGTCCCACCTCGTCGGCCAGGCGCGCGGCCACCGTGTTGATCGACTGCTGCAGCGCCGTGGCGATGGTGATCGGGCCGAGGTAGCGGCCGGTGTAGTTGCGGGGCGTCCAGCCGTTGATCGTCACCGGCTCGTCGACCACGGGCACGTCGGGCGTGCGCCCCTGCTCCATGGCGGTCAGGTAGACGAAGGGCTTCCACGACGAGCCCGCCTGGCGCCTCGCGTCCGTCGCGCGGTTGTACTGGCTCTGGCCGTAGTCGACGCCCCCGATCAGCGCGCGCACGCGGCCCTCCCCGTCCAGCGCCACCACGGCGGCCTGCTTCACGCCCTGGGAGGCGTCGGTGTCGACCACCTGGCGGGCGGCGATCTCGGCGGCGGTGTCGATGGGAAGGTCGAGCGTCGTCTCGACCACGAGGTCGGTCTTCAGGTCCTCCAGCCGCGTCCCGACGAGCTGGCGCACCTGTCCGTCCACCCAATCGACGAAATACTGCGCGTGCTGGGTGGAGAGCGTCTTCGACACGGTGACGGGGTGGGCGAACACCTCGTCCTCTTGCGCCTTGGTGATGGCGCCGGTCTCGACCATCTTGTCGAGCACGATGGTGGCGCGCCTTGCCGCCCGCTCCTGGTCGTTGACCGGGCTGTAGCGGGAGGGCGCCTTGAGGAGGCCCGCCAGCAGCGCCGCCTCGCCGATCGTCAACCGCTGGGCGGGCTTGTTGAAGTAGCGCTGGCTCGCCGCCTCGATCCCGTAGGCGCCCGCGCCGAAGCTGACGCGGTTCAGGTAGAGCGCCAGGATCTGGTCCTTGCCGAACTTCCACTCCAGCTCGACCGCCAGGATCAGCTCCTGGATCTTGCGCTTGTAGTTCTGGCTGGGCGTCAGGAAGAGGTTGCGCGCCAGCTGCTGGGTGATGGTCGAACCGCCGCGCAGGGGGCCGCCCCGGTGGGTCAGGTTGTAGGCCTCCGATCGGATGATCCCCATCAGGTCGAAGCCCATGTGATGGTAGAAGCGCCGGTCCTCGATGGAGACGAAGGCGGCGGGCACGTAAGGAGGCAGAGACTTCAGGTCCACGGGCGGCGCATACTGGCTGCCGCGGGCGGCGATCAGCGCGCCCGAGCGGTCCAGATAACTGATCGACGGCTGGCGCTTGAGCGCGGCGAGGTCGGAGGTGTCCGGCAGGCCCCGGGCGAAGTAGCCGATGGTCAGCACGCCGGCGATCAGCACCCAGACCGCCGCCACCGCCGACCAGTAGGCCAGCCGCCGCCAGGGGAACCCGCCCGCCCCGCCGCCCTGCGACCTCGGCCGTCCCGGTCGCGCGCCCCGCGGTCCGCCTGCTGGCGGGCGACCCGTGTCCGACATGCCTCGTGCGCTCCGCGCGATCCGGAACCGCCCCGGCCGAACACCCTCCTTAGCGTGTCGCGGAGCGGCCTGCGAGAGAGGGCGCCGCGCGTCCTATTCGTCGGGCATCAGCTGGTCGGGGCGCTCGGGCATGCGCACCTCGAACAGGCCGACGTCCAGCGGCTGCTGGGGGCGAACGGCGCGCAGAGGCTGGGCGGTGAGGCGACGCAGCGTGCGGCCGTCCAGACCCGCGCCGGCCTCGGCGTCGCGACGCAGGCGGCGCGCGGGCTCGAGCTCCACGGCCTCCCGCTCGGCGTCCCCGCCGGCGAGGCGCCAGAACGTGACCGACAGTCGCCAGCGCGGCGGCCGCGCGGCCGCCGCCGTAGGCCAGCGCACGCCGTCGCGGTGGGCG
>CAZZZR010000320.1:0-2329 GCA_964658605.1 uncultured Caulobacter sp.
ATCGGCGACGGCGTGTTCGAGGTGAAGGCCACCAACGGCGACACCTTCCTCGGCGGCGAGGACTTCGACAACCGCGTGGTCGACTACCTGGCCGACGAGTTCAAGAAGGAGACCTCCGTCGATCTCCGCAAGGACAAGCTGGCCCTCCAGCGCCTGAAGGAAGAAGCGGAAAAGGCGAAGAAGGAGCTCAGCTCCACCGCCCAGTACGAAGTCAACCTGCCGTTCATCAGCATGAACGCGTCTGGCCCGCTGCACCTCAACATCAAGATGACCCGGGCCAAGCTGGAAAGCCTGGTCGAGGATCTAGTCAAGAAGACGATCGGCCCGTGCGAGTCGGCGCTGAAGGACTCGGGCTACAAGAAGAGCGACATCGACGAGGTGGTGCTCGTAGGCGGCATGACCCGCATGCCCGCGGTGCAGAAGGCCGTGCAGGACTTCTTTGGCAAGGAGCCCCACAAGGGCGTGAACCCCGACGAGGTGGTGGCGCTGGGAGCGGCGGTGCAAGCCGGCGTGCTGCAGGGCGACGTCAAGGACGTGCTGCTGCTCGACGTGACGCCGCTGACGCTGGGCATCGAGACGCTGGGCGGGGTGTTCACGCCCCTGATCGAACGCAACACCACCATCCCCACCAAGCGCAGCCAGGTGTTCTCCACCGCCGACGACAACCAGTCGGCCGTGACCATCCGGGTGTTCCAGGGCGAGCGGCCGATGGCGCAGGACAACAAGGTGCTCGGCCAGTTCGACCTCGTGGGCATCCCGCCCGCGCCCCGCGGCATGCCGCAGGTGGAGGTCACCTTCGACATCGACGCCAACGGCATCGTGCACGTGACGGCGAAGGACAAGGCGACCAACAAGGAGCAGTCGATCCGCATCCAGGCCAACGGAGGCCTGTCGGATGCCGACATCGAGCAGATGGTCAAGGACGCCGAGGCCAACGCCTCCGCCGACAAGCAGCGCAAGGAGCTGGTCGAGGCCAAGAACCAGGCCGACGCCCTAATCCACCAGACCGAGAAGTCGCTCGCCGAGTTCGGCGACAAGGTCGGCGCGGCGGAGAAGACGGCGATCGAGCAGGGCCTGGCCGACCTCAAGTCCGCCCGCGAGGGTGAGGATCTGGACGGCATCCGGGCCAAGACCCAGACGCTGGTCCAGGCGTCGATGAAGCTCGGCGAGGCGATGTACGCGGCCCAGCAGTCGGAGGCCGCCAACGAGGGCGAGGCTCCGAAGGCGGATGACGGCGTCGTCGACGCAGAGTTCGAGGAAGTGAACGACGAGAAGAAGTCGGCATAAGCGGCTGTGGAACAGGGGCCCCGCGTCGGCAGCGACGACGTGGGGCGTCCTCGTCTAGGGATCAACCGTCGCCCGCCGGAGAGCGTGAGGGGCGAGCGTGAGGGCTGACGTGGCGCGCGACTACTACGAGATCCTGGAAGTCGAGCGGACCTGCACCGAGGTCGAACTCAAGGCCGCCTTCCGCAAGGCGGCGATGAAGCACCATCCCGACCGCAATCCCGGCGACGCCCAGGCCGAGATCCGGTTCAAGGAGTGCAACGAGGCCTACTCGATCCTGTCCGATCCGCAGAAGCGCGCGGCCTACGATCGCTTCGGCCACGCGGGCGTGAACGGCAACGGGGGCGGCGGCCAGCACGGGTTCCAGGACGCCTCCGACATCTTCTCGTCGGTGTTCGGCGACGCTTTCGGCGAGATGTTCGGCGGCGGTCGGCGCGGCGGGGGAGGGGGCCCGCAACGCGGCAACGACCTGCGCTTCGACCTCGAGATCACGCTGGAGCAGGCGTTCGCGGGCGCGGAGGAGGCGATCACCGTGCCCTCCACCGCCAAGTGCGAGACCTGCGACGGCTCGGGCGCCAAGCCCGGCACATCCGTCAACACCTGCCAGACCTGCGCCGGCATGGGCCGCGTGCGCACCCAGCAGGGCTTCTTCTCAATGGAGCGCACCTGCCCC
The DNA here is from genome assembly GCA_964658605.1 of uncultured Caulobacter sp. Lineage (GTDB taxonomy): Bacteria > Pseudomonadota > Alphaproteobacteria > Caulobacterales > Caulobacteraceae > JASLDZ01. The sequence continues at coordinate 1,958 of CAZZZR010000320.1, forward strand.
CGCTGCGGCGGGGCCGGCAAGGTGATCCCCGACCCTTGCCGCACCTGCCACGGCGCGGGCCTCGTGCGGCGCGAGCGCACGCTCAGCGTCCGCATCCCCGCCGGCGTGGACGACGGCGCGCGGATCCGCCTCTCGGGCGAGGGCGACGCGGGCGCGCGGGGCGGCCCACGCGGCGACCTCTACATCTTCCTGTCGGTCGCCCCGCACGACCTCTTCCAGCGCAACGGCATGGACCTGCACGTTCACGCGCCGATCCCGATGTGGCAGGCCGCGCTCGGCGGCGAAGTGGATGTGCCTTGCCTCGCACCCGGCAAGGACGGCGAGAAGCCCTGCGAGGGCGACTGCACGGCCACCGTCAGGGTGCCGGAGGGC
>CAZZZR010000321.1:0-2328 GCA_964658605.1 uncultured Caulobacter sp.
CTCGGGCGGGCACGGCGGGCATGGAGACCGAGGCGCGGCTGATCCGTCTGGCGGGGGAGGCGCGGGCGCCCGTGCCGGCCGTGGTCCACGTGCTGGACGAGGACGACGACCTGGGAAGCGGCTTCGTCATGGCGCGGGTGGAGGGGGAGTCGCTGGCCCCCCGCATCCTCCGCGACCCGGCCTATGCGCAGGCCCGGCCCCTGCTCGCGCGCCAGCTCGGCGAAGCGGCCGCCCGCATCCATGCGGTCGAGGGCGCCGACGACCTGCCGCTCGTCTCCGCCGCCGAAGCCCTGGAGAAGGCGGACGAGACCTACCGCCGCGTGTGCGGGCCGCGGCCGGTGATGGAGTGGACGCTGCGCTGGCTCGCCGACCACCTGCCGCCGCCGGACGGCCCCGTCGCCGTCGTCCATGGAGACCTGCGCAACGGCAACATCATGGTCGGGCCGGAGGGCCTGCGCGCCGTGCTCGATTGGGAGGGCGTGCACCGGGGCGATCCGATGGAGGACCTCGGCTGGCTCTGCGTCACCTCGTGGCGGTTCGGCGAGGTCGACAAGCCGGTGGGCGGCTTCGGTTCTCGCGAGGCGCTGTTCGAGCGCTACGAGGCGGCGGGGGGCGCGCCGGTCGATGCGGACCGCGTTCGGTTCTGGGAGGTGATGGGCGTTCTCCGCTGGGGGCTGATCTGCGCCAGCATGGCGGACGCCTTCTCCAAAGGGGATCGCTCGGTGGAGATGGCGGCGATCGGGCGGCGGGTGTCGGAGACCGAGCTCGACCTCCTGGCCATGCTCGCGCCCCGGGGAGGCTACCGCCATGCGTGAACGCCCCGCGCCCGAGGAAATCGCCACCGCGGTGGCCGACTTCCTGCGTTCGCCGCCTGCGCCGGGGGAAGAGGGCCGTCACGCCTTTCACGCCCGCGTCGCCGCCAACGCGCTGGATATCGTGGCGCGGGAGGTGGCGCAGTCGCCCGCCGCGCTGGAGGCCGAGTCTGAGCGGTTGCGCGCGCTCCTGGGAGAGGACGCGGACGGCGAGACGTTGAACCAGACTCTGTGTGTGCGCATCGCCTCGGGCGCCGTCGCGCCGGACGACCCGGCGCTGCTCGATCACCTGTGGCGCACCACGCTGGACACGGTCGCCATCGACCAGCCGAAGTACGCCACCTACCGTCGCGTTCTCGCCGCCACCGACGGAGCCTCCGCATGACGTTCGATCTGCCGCCGAAGCTCGTCGCCTACCTGGCCGAACTCGACGCCTTCATCGCGGCCGAGATCGCGCCGCTGCAGGCCAAGGACGACAACGCGCGCTTCTTCGACCACCGCCGCGAGCACGCCCGCACCGACTGGGACAACCAGGGCCTGCCCCGCCCCGAGTGGGAGGCGCTTCTCGGGGAAGCGCGCAAGCTCGCCGACGCCGCCGGCCACTACCGCTACGCCTGGCCTAGCGACATGGGCGGCAAGGACGGCTCCAACTTCGACATGGCGGTGATCCGCGAGCACCTGGCCGCCAAGGGGCTGGGCCTCTTCAACGACCTGCAGAACGAGCACTCCATCGTCGGCAACAACCCGTTCGTGCTGGCCTTCAAGGCCTTCGCCACACCTGAACAGGTCGAGCGCTGGGAGCCGTCGCTTCAGGACGGCTCGATGCGGACGGGCTTTGGCCTCACCGAGCCGCTGCACGGCTCCGACGCCACCTTCATGGAGACGCGCGCCGTCCCAGAGGAACGCGACGGTCAGCCCGGTTGGCTTATCGACGGCGAGAAGATGTGGACCACGGGCATGCACGTGGCGACCCACGTCATGGTCTTCGCCCGCACCTCCGGGAACGACGGCGAGGCGCGGGGGATCACTTGCTTCATCGTCCCCGCCGACACGCCGGGCGTGAAGGTCGAGGAGTACCTGTGGACCTTCAACATGCCCACCGACCACCCGCGGGTCAGCTTCACGAACGTCTGGGTGTCGGAGGACGCCTACTGGGGGCAGGTCGGGCGGGGGCTCGGCATCGGCCAGAGCTTCGTGCACCAGAACCGCATCCGCCAAGCCGCCTCCTCACTCGGCGCCGCGGTGTTCTGCGTGGAGGAGAGCGTGAAGTACGCCCGGTCGCGCATCGTGTTCGGCAAGCCCCTGGCCGACAACCAGGCGATCCAGTTCCCGCTCGTGGAGCTGGCCACCCAGTGCGAGATGCTGCGGCTCCTGATCCGCAAGACCGCCTGGGAGATGGACGGGATGGACCACAAGGCGATCGAGAAGACGCTCTCCGACAAGGTCTCAATGTGCAACTACTGGGCGAACCGGCTGTGCTGCGAGGCGGCGGACCGGGCGATGCAGGTGCACGGCG
>CAZZZR010000322.1:0-2298 GCA_964658605.1 uncultured Caulobacter sp.
AGACGGCGACCGGCGAGATGTCGTCCGGCTGCAGCCAGCCGACCTTGAGCGGAATGGAGGGCGCGCGCTCGTCCCACGCCTGCTGGGCGGTCGGGTGCTCGGGCGGCGGCTTGCCGCCCTCCGCCATGCTGTTCTTGAAGCGCTGCTCGTAGCGGGTCAGGCCCGTGTCCACGAGGCCCGGCAGGATGCAGTTGACGGTGATGTTGTGCTCGCCGAACTCCAGCGCCGCCGACTTCATCAGCCCGATGATGGCGTGCTTGGAGGCCGAATAGGCCGCCGCGTTCTTCGTCCCGTGCTTGCCCTGCATGGAGGAGAGCAGGATCAGCCGCCCGGACTTGCGCGTGGCCATCCTGGGTGCGAAGGCGCGGACGGTGTTGGCGGTGCCGTTGACGTTGTTCTCGATCACGTCGGTCCACTCGTAGTCCGCCATCTCCAGCAGCGGCTTCCAGCGCTGGATGGCGGCGTTGGCGACGACGACGTCCACCTTGCCGTAGGTCTGCTCCACATGGTCGGAGAGGCGGCGCATGGCGGCCATGTCGCGGATGTCGGCCTGCACCCCCTCGCCGCGTCGGCCGTAGGCCTTGATCTGCCGCACGGTCTCCTGGAGGTCCTCAGGCGTTGCGGGTTTGGCGTCGTTGGCGGGAGAGGCGCGCTTGCAGATGTCCACCGCCACCACGTCCGCGCCGTTGGCGGCGAACTCCACGGCGATGGCGCGCCCGATGCCGCGCGCCGCGCCGGTGACCACGGCCACCTTGCCCGTCAGCAGCGATCCCCGCCCCGGCTTGATCGGCCCGGCGCTGCGCTCGGGCGGCGGCTCGGGCATGGGCTGACCGTTGTAGGTGCGCGGCTCGGTGTCCGAGCGGCCGTCCGAGGTCGGCGCGGCCTGGGCCGAGGCGGCGGCCCCGGCGGTGCCCGCTAGCGCTGCGCCCACCAGCACCGTGCGGCGGCCGAGGGTGAAAAGGGGGGAAGCCGTGTCGTCAGCCATGGCGCGCTCCGTGAGGATGCGCCTTGAACCGTTCTCGCCTCCCGGAAGTTCTGGCGCCCCCGCCTTATCCCATCGCCAAGCCGCTCAACCCGCCCCGATGAGCTCGCGGCCGATGAGGAAGCGGCGGATCTCGTTGGTGCCGGCGCCGATGTCGTAGAGCTTGGCGTCGCGCATCAGGCGCTCCACCGGCCAATCCTTCAGGTAGCCCGCGCCGCCCAGCGCCTGGATCGCCTCGAGCGTCGTCTTCACGGCGTTCTCGCTGGCCAGGAGAATGGCCCCCGCCGCGTCGAAGCGCGTGGTGCGGCCGGAGTCGCAGGCGCGGGCGACGGCGTAGACGTAGGCCTTGGCCGAGTTCAGGGCGACGTACATGTCGGCCACCTTGCCCTGCATCAGCTGGAAGCCGCCGATGGGCTTTCCGAACTGCTTCCTCTCGCGGACGTAGGGCAGCACCACGTCCAGGCACGCCTGCATGATGCCCAGCGGCCCGGCGCTGAGCACCGCGCGCTCGTAGTCCAGCCCGCTCATCAGCACGCCCGCGCCGCCGCCCACGGGACCCATCACGTTCTCCTCGGGCACCTCGCAGTCCTCGAACACCAGTTCGCCCGTGTCGGAGCCGCGCATGCCCATCTTGTCGAGCTTCTGCGCGCATCGGTATCCGGCCATCTCCTTCTCGATCAGGAAGGCGGTGACCCCCCGGCTCGCGCCCTCCGGGTCGGTCTTGGCGTAGACGACCAGCGTGTCGGCGTGGGGGGCGTTGGTGATCCAGAACTTGGTGCCGTTCAGCACGTAGCGGTCGCCCTTCTTGTCGGCCCGCAGCTTCATCGAGATCACGTCCGAGCCGGAACCCGCCTCGCTCATCGCCAGGGCGCCCACGTGCTCGCCGGAGATCAGCCTGGGCAGGTAGCGCCGCTTCTGCTCGGGGCTGCCCCAGCGGCGGATCTGGTTGACGCACAGGTTGGAATGGGCGCCGTAGCTCAAGCCCACCGAGGCCGAGGCGCGGGAGACCTCCTCCATCGCCACCACGTGCTCGAGGTAGCCGAGGCCCAGGCCCCCGTCGCTCTCCTCCACCGTGATCCCGTGCAGGCCCAGCTCGCCCATCGGCTCCCACAGCTCGCGGGGGAAGGCGTTGGTCTCGTCGATCTTCGCAGCGATCGGCGCGATGTGGTCGGCGGCGAACCGGGCGGTGGTCTCGCGGATGGCGTCGGCGGTCTCGCCGAGGCCGAAGTCCATGCTGGGGCCGGTGTTGGAGATCATGCGCGCGGCGTAGCACGCAGGCGCCGCCCGGCGAAGCGGACGCGTCAGTCCTCGTCGCG
>CAZZZR010000323.1:0-1602 GCA_964658605.1 uncultured Caulobacter sp.
AGATGGCGCACCAGTGGTTCGGCGACCTCGTCACCATGGACTGGTGGGACGACCTGTGGCTGAACGAGGGCTTCGCGAGCTGGATGGAGTCCAAGGCCACCGGCCACTTCCATCCCGAGTGGAACCTGCCGCTGCAGGACCTGGGCGCCAAGCAGGCCGCCATGCGGCTGGACGCGCGCGAGGGCACCCACCCGGTGATCGCCCACATCCGCGACGTGCTGCAGGCGCAGCAGGCGTTCGACGACATCACCTACCAGAAGGGGCAGGCCGTCATCGGCATGCTGGAGGCCTATGTCGGAGAGGACGCCTGGCGCGACGGCGTGCGGCGCTACATCAAGGCCCACGCCTACGGCAACACCACAACCGACGACCTGTGGCGGGAGGTCGACGCCGTCAGCCCGCTGAAGATCACCGATCTCGCGCACGACTTCACCCTCCAGCCCGGCGTCCCGCTTGTGGAGGCGAAGGAGAGCTGCGCGGCGAACGCCACCACCACGGCGCTGACCCAGGGACGCTTCGGCGTCGACGCGGTTTCCAAGGCGCCGCTGTCTTGGCGCACGCCGGTGCGGGCTCAGTACGCGGGCTCCGCCGACGTGCAGCGGACGGTGGTCAGCGCAACCGCGCCCCGGACGCTGCGGATCGACGGCTGCGGCGCGGTGGTCGTGAACGCCGGCCAGACCGGCTACTTCCGCACCGCCTACGACGACGCAGCCTTCGCGCGGCTCTCCGCCGACTACGCCAAGCTGCCGGCCGCCGACCAGCTCGGCCTAGCGCAGGACAGCGTGGCGCTGGGCCTCGCCGGCTACCGGCCCGTGACGCGCTTCTTGGAGCTCGCGACGCGGCTTCCGGTCGACGCCGACCCGATCGTGTGGACAGCGGTCGCCTCGCAGCTGGCAGGGCTTGACGACGACTTCAAGGACACGCCCCAGCAGGGCGCCTACCGCGCCTGGGCGCGCAAGGCGCTGGCGCCCATCGCGGCCAAGGTCGGCTGGGACAAGGCGGCGGGCGAGAGCGACAACGTCGGCCTCCTGCGCAATGCGGTCTTGGGCGCGCTGAGCGAGTTCGACGATCCGCAGGTCATCGGCGAGGCGCGCCGCCGCTTCGCGGGCTACCTGAAGGACCCGTCCTCGCTCACGCCCTCCACCCGCCACACGGTGCTGAGGATCGTGGCGCTGCACGCCGACGCCGCCACCTGGGACGCGCTGCACACCTTGGCCAAGACGGCGCCGACAGCGCTGACTAAGGACGAGTACTACAACTTCCTGGCGCTCGCGAAGGACCCCGCCCTGGCGCGGCGCGCGCTGGACCTCGCGGTCTCGGGCGAGCCGGAGGCGACAGAGGGGCCGACCATCATCCGGGTCGTCTCCTACCAGCACGCGCAGGCGGCGTTCGACTTCTACCTCGCGCACAAGACCCAGGTGGACCAGAACCTGGAGCCCGACAGCCGCAACCAGTTCGCGCCGAATCTCGTCGAAGGGGCCAACGATCCCGCGCTCGCCGACAAGCTGGAGGCCTACGCCAAGGCCAATATCCCGGTCACCGCTCGTGGCGGGGTGGTCAAGGCGCTGAGCGCGCTGCGCTACCGCGCCGTCCCGGTCTACG
>CAZZZR010000323.1:1612-2293 GCA_964658605.1 uncultured Caulobacter sp.
GCGCCGAGATCCGCCGCCTGCGCGCGCCGGAGATCGTCGCCTGGGTCGACCAGCACGGCTAAGGGCGAAAGCGTCAGGCGAGGCGCCCGCCCTCCTCCTCTCAGGGCCGCTACGGGCTTGCAGCCCTGGCGGCCCTTCCCATATCGCAACCTGTCACGATGGGGGCGGAGCGCACCGGCGCTTCCTTAGCAAGGCCAGCAAGAACCCGCCCGCCGCAGTTTGAGGAGACGGACGTAGTTTCATGAGCAAGATCATCGGTATCGACCTCGGCACCACGAATTCGTGCGTGGCCGTGATGGACGGCAAGAACCCGAAGGTCCTGGAGAACGCGGAAGGCGCCCGGACCACGCCCTCGGTGGTCGCCATCCTCGACGACGGCGAGCGCCTCGTTGGCCAGCCGGCCAAGCGCCAGGCGGTGACGAACGCGGCCAACACCTTCTACGCCATCAAGCGCCTGATCGGCCGCACCTTCGACGACCCCGTGGTCGCCAAGGACAAGGGCCTGTCGCCCTTCGAGATCGTCAAGGGGCCCGGCGGCGACGCCTGGGTGAAGAGCCACGGCAAGGACTATTCGCCCCAGCAGATCTCCGCCTTCATCCTCATGCGCCTGAAGGAGGCCGCCGAGGCCTCGCTCGGCGAGAAGGTCGAGAAGGCCGTCATCACCGTTCCGGCCTACTTCAA
>CAZZZR010000324.1:0-2290 GCA_964658605.1 uncultured Caulobacter sp.
CGCCTGTGGCGGCCGCCCCCGCGCCGCAGGTCACACGGCTGGCGTTCGACCCGTCCGAGCCCGCGCCCACCCGCACTCTGCGCCCGGGCTCGCTCCTCGACATCAAGGTCTGAGCGCGGCTCCCGTCCGGCGGGATGGCGGAGGGCGCGGCCTTCGCTAAGGTGCGGCCACGTCTCCGGAGTCTCGCATGACCGCTCGCGCCTTGGCCGCCCTGTTCCTCTCCGTCGCGGCCGCCGCCGTCGCCCACGCGGCCTCGCCGATCGATCCGGGCCGCCTCTCCGCCGACGTGAAGGCGCTCTCCTCCGACGCGTTCGAGGGTCGCGGCCCCGCCACGCGCGCCGAGCCGAAGACCATCGCCTGGATCATCGAGCGGATGAAGGCGGCGGGCCTGCAACCGGGCGGAACGCCGGGCGGCCCCTATGCCGGGTGGACGCAGGACGTGCCCCTGGCGCGCTTCGAGCTGAAGGGGCCGGTGAAGCTGTCGATGACCTACGGCGGCCAGGCGCACGCCCTGACCCAGACGCAGGAGATCGTGGTGCAGGCGCTCGTTCCCGTCGACCGGGTGGCGATCAAGGCCGCGCCGCTGGTCTTCGTCGGCTACGGCGTCAAGGCACCCGAGCGGGGGTGGGACGACTTCAAGGGCTACGACCTGAAGGGCAAGATCGCCGTCGTCCTGATCAACGACCCCGACTTCGAGACGCCCCAGCCCGGCAAGTTCGACGGCAAGGCGATGACCTACTACGGCCGCTGGACCTACAAGTACGAGGAGGCGGCGCGGCAGGGCGCGCTCGGCATGCTGATCGTCCACGAGACGGCGCCGGCCGCCTACGGCTGGAACACGGTCAAGAACTCCAACGGCAACGCGCAGTTCGACGTCGTGCGCGAGGATCCGCGCAAGGCGCATTCCGAGCTGCAGGGCTGGATTCAGCGCGACCTGGCCGTCGATCTGTTCAAGGCGTCGGGCCTCGACTTCGAGGCGCAGAAGAAGCGGGCGCAGACCGAGGGCTTCACGCCGGTGGAGCTGAAGGGCGCGAGCTTCTCCGCCGACTTCGCCGTCGACCACTCGCAGATCGTCAGCCACAACGTCCTGGGCAAGCTGCCGGGGACCAAGCATCCCGATCAGGTCGTGCTCTACACCGCCCACTGGGACCACCTGGGCGTGGGCCAGCCCGACGCGAAGGGCGACGCCATCTACAACGGCGCGGTGGACAACGCCGACGGCGTGGCCTCCATCCTGGAGCTGGGCCGCGCCTTCGCCCACGCGCCCCGCACCCAGCGCACCGTGGTGTTCATGGCCGTGACCGCGGAGGAGAAGGGGCTGCTCGGCTCCGAATACTATGCGAGCCATCCGGTCTATCCGCTGCCCAAGACCGTGGCGGACATCAACATCGACGCGCTCGCCACCACCGGGCCGGCCAAGGACATCTCAACCTCCGGCAACAGCGCGCTGGAGCTGCAGGACGAGCTGGCCGCCGCCGCCGTCAAGGATGGACGGCGCTTCACGCCGGACGCGGAGCCGCAGGCCGGCCACTACTTCCGCTCCGACCACTTCACGCTCGCCAAGCGCGGCGTGCCGGCCATTTCGATCGAGAGCGGGCAGGACCTCGTCAACGGCGGAGTGGCGGCCGGCAAGGCGTGGAAGGACGACTACGTGAAGACGCGCTATCATCAGCCCGCCGACGAATGGTCCGCCAGCATGGACTTCACGGGCATGGCGCAGGACCTCGACCTCGTGCAGCGGCTGGGGACGGACCTGGCCAACTCCACCCGCTGGCCGGCGTGGAAGCCGGGCTCGGAGTTCAAGGCCGTACGGGACGCGTCCGCGAGCGAGCGCGGCTGACGCGTCATGGACCGGGCCGCGCCCGACCCGGCCGCCTTCCGCGCCCTGCCGCAGATCCAGCGCCTTCTGGAGGCCGAAGCGGCGCGGACGCTGGAGGACCTTTACGGTCGCGCCTCCACCGTCGCCGCCTTGCGCGAGGCGCTGGACGCCGCGCGGGAGTCCATCGCGGCGGGCGGCCCGGCGCCTGACGCCGCGGCCTTGCTGCGGGAGGCGGGGTCCGCGCTGCAGGCCGCCGCGGCGCCCGTGCTCCGGCGCGTCATCAACGCCACGGGGATCGTGCTTCACACCAACCTCGGCCGCGCGCCGCTGCCCCGCGCAGCGCTGGAGGCGATGGCGGAGATCGGCGCCGGTTACTCCAACCTCGAATACGACCTGGAGGCGGGCGCCCGCGGCCGCCGCACCCAGGGCGTCGAGCCTCTGCTTTGCGCGCTCACCGGCGCGGAGGCGGCG
>CAZZZR010000325.1:0-2272 GCA_964658605.1 uncultured Caulobacter sp.
CCACGGTCATCGACATCCTGGAGGGCGTCGACTTCCACACCGAGGAGCTGCGGCCGGAGGACTACTGCTTCGAGGGCTACAACGGCGTCATGTGCGTCGAGGCGGGCGGCCCGCCCGCGGGCACCGGCTGCGGCGGCTACGTCGTCGGCCAGACCGTCAAGCTCCTGAAGGAGCACCACCTCCTGGACGACACCGACGTCGTGATCTTCGACGTGCTGGGCGACGTGGTCTGCGGCGGGTTCGCCGCGCCGCTGCAGCACGCCGAGCGCGCCCTGGTCGTCGCCTCCAACGACTTCGACAGCATCTTCGCCATGAACCGGATCATCGCCGCGATCCGGGCCAAGTCGAAGAACTACGAGGTGCGCCTGGGCGGCATGATCGCCAACCGCAGCGAGGCCACCGACGAGATCGACCGCTTCAACGCCAAGATCGGCCTGGAGCGCCTGGCCCACTTCCCGATCCTGGACGCCATCCGCAAGAGCCGCCTGAAGAAGTCCGTTCTGTTCGAGATGGAGTCCTGCCCCGAGGTCGATCTGGCCTGCAACGAGTACATGAAGCTGGCGGCCACCCTCCTGACCGGGGGCAAGACCTACGACTGCGTGCCGATGAAGGACCGGGACGTGTTCGACTTCCTGGGGTTCGAATGATGTCCGTGACCGCCTCCGACACGGTCTATGACGCCCGCCGCGGGCGGCTGCAGACCTACTTCGACCGCACCGCGATGGAGACCTGGGCGCGCCTGACCTCCGACGCGCCGGTCAGCAGGATCCGCGAGACGGTGCGCGCCGGGCGCGACCGGATGCGGGCGATGATCCTGTCGTGGCTGCCCGCCGACATGACCTCCGCCACCCTGCTGGATGCGGGCTGCGGCACGGGTTCGCTGTCGGTCGAGGCGGCGCGACGCGGCGCCCGCGTCACCGCCGTGGACATCGCGGGCGCCCTCGTCGGCGTGGCGGGCGAGCGGGCGGGGGACCTCGGCGCCGGGTCCATCGACTTCCGCGTCGGCGACATGCGCGACGCTTCCCTGGGCCGCTTCGACCACGTCGTGGCGATGGACTCCCTGATCCACTATCCGACGCCGGAGATCGTCGGCGTGCTCGCGGCGCTGGCGCCGCGTACGGCGCGCTCCATCGTCTTCACCTTCGCGCCACGCACCCCCGCGCTCACCCTGATGTGGGGCATGGGACTGATGTTCCCCCGCGCCGACCGGGCCCCGGCGCTCGAGCCCGTCACCGAGGCCAAGCTGCGCAAGGTGATCGCCGCCGACCCCGCCTTCGCGGGCTGGAGCATCGGCCGCACCCGGCGGATCATCTCCGGCTTCTACACCTCGCAGGCCATGGAGCTCGTGCGCCGGTGACGATCCACCGCCCTCCTCCCGGGCCGGCTTGGCCCAAGGCCTGGTCCGAGCCGCAGCCGTCGTTCTGGAGCCGCGGCGCCTCGGCGCGTAAGGCGTGGTCGTGGCGTAACGTCGGCGTGGGGATGCTGCCCTTCGCCGACGCGGCCACCGCCGAGCTGCCGCTCGGCCGGCTGCTGCGGCTGTCGCTGTTCCAGGTGACGGTCGGCATGGCGGCGGTGCTGCTGATCGGCACGCTGAACCGGGTGATGATCGTCGAGCTGCACATGCCCGCCTGGCTGGTGGCGACGATGATCTCCCTGCCGCTGGTGTTCGCGCCGTTCCGGATGCTGATCGGCCACCGCTCGGACACGCACCGCTCGGTGCTGGGCTGGAAGCGCGTGCCCTACATCTGGTTCGGCACGCTGGCGCAGTTCGGCGGCTTGGCGATCATGCCCTTCGCCTTGATCCTGCTCTCGGGCGACCGGCACGGACCGGCCTGGGTCGGGCAGGCGGGGGCGGCGCTCGCCTTCCTGATGACCGGCGCGGGCCTGCACACGGTGCAGACGGGCGGCCTTGCGCTCGCCACCGACCTCGCGCCCGAGCGCGCGCGGCCCCGGGTCGTGGCGCTGCTCTGCGCCATGCTTCTGCTCGGCTCGGTCGGATCGGCGGTGCTGTTCGGCCTCCTGCTGCACCCGTTCAGCGAGCTGAAGCTGATCAAGGTGGTGCAGGGCGCAGGGCTCCTCACCATGGTGCTGAACGGGATCGCACTCTGGAAGCAGGAGGCGCGCGACCCCTCCCGCGTCGGCGCGGCGCCCGTCCTCGCGCCCAGCTTCCGCACGCGCTGGGCGGCCTACGCCTCGACCGGGCGGGCGGGGCGCAGGCTCCTCGCCATCGGCATGGGCACCTGCGCCTTCTCCATGCAGGACGTGCTCCTGG
>CAZZZR010000326.1:0-2201 GCA_964658605.1 uncultured Caulobacter sp.
CGCTACCCGTTCCTGCTGGTCGATCGCTGCGAGGCCTACGTGCCCTTCCAGTCGGTGGTCGGCATCAAGTGCGTGACCTTCAACGAGCCCTTCTTCCAGGGTCACTTCCCCGAGAACCCCGTGATGCCGGGCGTGCTCATCATCGAGGCGCTGGGCCAGACGGGCGGCGTGATGATGTCCAAGTCGCTGAACGCCGACGTCTCGGGCAAGACGATCTTCTTCGCCACCGTCGACCATTGCCGCTTCCGTAGCCCGGTGCTGCCGGGCGACGTGCTGCGGATGCACGTGGACGTGCTGAAGCACCGGGGCGACGTGTTCAAGTTCCGCGGCCGCGCCTTCGTCGGCGAGAAGCTGGCCGCCGAGTGCGAGTTCGCCGCCATGGTCGTCGATCGGCCGCAGGCATGACCGTCCCCCTGACCGCCCCGGCGCCGACCGTCATCCATCCCACCGCCTTCGTGGCGCCCGGCGCGCAGCTGGGGGAGGGCGTCGAGGTCGGCCCCTTCTGCCTCGTCGGGCCGAGGGTGAGCGTGGGCGATCGCACCAGGCTGCTCTCTCACGTGGTGCTGGAGGGCGTGACCACCATCGGCGAGGACTGCGTCGTCCACCCGTTCAGCGTCCTGGGCGGCCCACCGCAGCACCTCGGCCACAAGGGCGAGCCGACCCGGCTGGAGCTGGGCGCCCGCTCCATCGTGCGCGAGCAGGTGACCATGAACACCGGCACCGTGGGCGGCCGGGGCGTCACCACCATCGGCTCCGACGGCTTCTACATGGCCGAGGCGCACGTCGCGCACGACTGCATCGTCGGCGACCACGTGGTTCTCGCCAAGGGCGCGACGCTGGGCGGCCACGTGACGATGGGCGACTACGTGTTCATGGGCGGGCTGGCGGCGGTGCACCAGTTCAGCCGCGTCGGCCGCTACAGCTTCATCGGCGGCCTGGCGGCCGTCACCAAGGACGTGATCCCCTACGGCTCGGTCTGGGGCAACCACGCCCACCTGGAGGGGCTGAACCTCGTGGGGCTCAAGCGCCGCGGATTCACCCGGGACGCGATCAAGGATCTGCGATCCGCCTACCGCCTGCTGTTCGCCGACGAAGGCACCTTCCAGGAGCGGCTGGAGGACGTGGCGCGGGTGTTCAGCCACGCGGAGGAGGTGATGGAGATCGTCGGCTTCATCCGCGCCGAAGCCAACCGTCCCCTCTGCCTGCCGCACGTCGACGATTGAGGGCGAGCGCCCCGTGGTCAAGCTCGGCCTGATCGCGGGAGGCGGCGCGCTTCCCGCGACGCTCTGGCGCCGCTGCGTCGCCGCCGGGCGCCCCGTCTTCGTGATCCGCCTGCGGGGGTTCGCCGATGCGCCCGACCTCGCGCAGGCGGAGGGCGCGGACTGCGGGCTGGCCGAGCTCGGCAAATGCTTCGCCGCGCTCAAGGCGGCGGGCTGCGAGGCGGTCTGCTTCGCCGGCAACGTGGCGCGGCCGGACTTCTCCGCCTTGAAGCCCGACTGGCGGGGCGTCCGCGCGCTGCCGGGCGCGATCGCGGCGGCCCGCAGCGGCGACGACGGCCTCCTGCGCTTCATCCTGGGGGAGTTCGAGAAGGAGGGGTTCGCCGTCGAGGGGGCCGAAGACGTCGACCACGGCCTTTCGCTGCCGGCCGGCCCAATGTCGACCGTTTCACCCACGGACGACCACGCCGCCGACATCGCGCGCGCCCTCCTCGTCGCCCGCGCCATGGGGTCGCTGGACGTCGGGCAGGCGGCCGTGGTCGCGGGCGGCCTCGTGCTGGCGGTGGAGGCGGCGGAGGGCACTGACGCCATGCTCGCCCGCGTCGCGACCCTGCCGCAGGCGCTGCGCGGAACGTTTGGCGCGCGCCGCGGGGTGCTCGCCAAGACCCCCAAGCCGATCCAGGAGCGCCGCGTGGACCTCCCCACCTTCGGCGTCGCCACCATCGAGGCGGCCGCGGCCTGCGGCCTGGCGGGCGTTGTGGGCGAGGCGGGCGGCGCGCTCATCGTCGACCGCGAGGCCGTGGCCGCCGCCGCCGACCGGCTGGGGCTCTTCGTGTTGGGGGCTCCGCCGCAGAGCTAGCCGCCGGAGCGCGCCCAGGGCCGGTCGCCGCGGGCGTCCTGCGCCCAGCGCACGCGATAGCCGGCGCCCTTGCGGAAGACCTCCGCCGCGCCGCCCGCCGCAAGCGCGTCCTCGTCGAACACCAG
>CAZZZR010000327.1:0-2152 GCA_964658605.1 uncultured Caulobacter sp.
CCACCGTGCCGCAGGTGACGACGCAGCCGTTCAGCGCCCCGTCGATCCGCGCCGTCCCCGGCGTGCGGTTCAGCACGATCCAGTTGCTGTTGCTGAAGAGGAAGTTCAGCGTCTCGTCCTTGCCGACGTCCAGCGTCTTCCAGTCGATGATCGTGCGCGACTGCTTCAGCGTGACGTCGGTCGTGGAGCCCGAGGTCGTGATCCCCGGCGCGGCGGCGACGGTCGAGGGCGTGGAGGCGCCGGTGGGGCCCGCCTGCGCGCCGCCCCCCAACACCACCGCGGCGAACACCCCCGTCGCGCCCGACAGCGCCGTGCGCGCCATCAGCCGCTCCCGACGGCGTCCGACGCGACGCCCCGGGCCGGGGGCGGAGGTGGAAGGCGACGGGCGGTGGGACATGGGAACTTAGGGTCCGCTCAGTAGCGCACGGTCAGGTTCGCCAAGACCCGCGAGGAGGGCGGGGCCGCGGCGGAGGCCGAAGGCTTGTCGAAGGGGTGGACGTAGGCGACGTCGACGTCGACGCTCTTGGCCAGGACCCGCGGCGGCAGGGCGAAGGAGAAGCGCAGGCCGCCTCCCGCCGAGTGCACCGTCACGCTGTCGCCCAGGGTGTCGAGGTATTTGGTGTAGGCCACGTCGTAGAAGGCGTAGGGGCTGATCTGGACCCACCGGCGCGGCGCCCAGGGGCCGAACCGCGCCTCGCCCGAGGCCGCGATCCCGCGGTCGCCCGCGACGGACGAGGGGTCGTAGCCGCGCCCGATGGTCAGGTTGCCGATCGACAGCTCCTCGTAGGTAAGCAGCGGCCGATCCGCGTCCTGCGCCGTCGCCGCGCCCGCCAGCACCAGCCAGGGCAGCGGCTGGACTTTCAGGTTGACGTCGAGGCGCGCCACGAAGGCGTCGGCCTCGCCCTCGCTGCGGGAGAGCGCCGAGGAGCCCTTCTGGCTCGCGTCCAGCACGTCCAGTCCCTTGCGCAGCTCGACCACGACGCCCGCGTCGTAGGGGACGCCCAGCACCGCACCGCGGCTGTCGCCCTGGGCGCGGGCGAACAGCACGCGCAGCTTGTCGTCGATCAGCGTGCCGCCGTTGTTGCCGAAGTCGGTCTTCTCATCGACGTAGTCGAAGCCGCCGGCCACGTTCAGGTTCAGCGCGCGCTTGCGGATCACGGGGTAGCCGACGCTGAATTCGGCGGCGAGCGAGTCGCCGTTCAGCCCCAGCGGCGAGAGCGCGGCCCCGGGCTTGGTCTTGGCGTAGCTGACCGAGCCGTGCAGCACGATCCCGTCGTCGAAGGGCCGCAGGTCCTCCAGGAGCTGAACCACCTTCTGCTCGCGCAGGTCGGTGGTGGAGTAGAGGATCAGGCTGGTGCGGTCGCCGAAGGGCGTGAGCCCGTTGAAGTCGCCGCGCACCAGCGCCGCCTCGCGGCCCAGCGTCTTGGAACCGTAGTTCTGGACGTTGAGCGCCGCCTCGACCTCGCGCCGGGAGATCGTCACGTCGAGGTCGACCGCGCCGCGCCCCGCCGCCGAGGGCCGGATGGCGGCGGAGAGCTGCACGCCCGGGATGTCGGCCGCCAGAAGCAGGTAGCGCTGGGCGACGTCGAGGTCGAAGGGCGCCATGCCGCGCAGGCGCTCCAGGATCGCCTCCACCCGCGCCTGGCTCGGGCCGCCGTCGCCGTGGAAGCGCACGCTGGCCACGCGCGCCTGGATCACCTCCAGCGTCAGCTTGCCGTCGGCGATCCGCTGCTCGGGGATCTCGACCCGGGCCAGTATGCCCTTGGAGAAGAGGAGCGCCGAGGCCTTGTCGCGGATGTCGCAGATGGCGCGGACCGGCAAGGTCTTGCCGATGTCCTCGTCGTAGGCGTGGGCGAGCCGCTTCAGATCGAGCTTCTCGGCGCCGGTGAAGGTGACCGAGGTCAGGGTGAAGGTGAGGGGGCTGTCGCGCAGCGGGCACGGGCCGGGGTCGGGCGCCTGGAAGATGTCGGCGCGGCGGCGGGCCTCGCGCGCGGCGGGGAGCTGTTCGGCGGGTTGCAGCTGCTGCGGCGTGGGGACCGTCTGCTGCGTGCGCGCCACCTGCGCCACGGCCGGCGCGCCCGGCAGGAGCGCCAGTACGAGCGCCGACGCGCCCGCGACGAGCGAGCCCGCAAGGGTCACCGCCTCCACCTTC
>CAZZZR010000328.1:0-2102 GCA_964658605.1 uncultured Caulobacter sp.
ACGTCGCCGATCTGCTTGGGGGAGCCGAGGTTGAAGGGGTGGCCGGCGAGGGCGTGCGCCTCGACCTCCCGCTCGGCCATCTTCTTCCCGAAGTCGTGGCTGAGGCGGTGGAGGGCGGCGGGGTCGACCAAGACGCCCGCCTCCTCCATGGCTGAGAGCACGACGGGGAGCGGGCGTTCCAGCGTCTCGTAGACGGTGAGGAGGCCCTCGCGGGAGAGGCGGGGGCGCAGCACCTCGTGCAGGCGGAGCGCCAGGTCGACCTCCTGCCCGGCGTAGGAGGCGGCGGCCTTCAGCTCCACCTGGGCGAAGCGCACCTGCTTCTGGCCGATCCCCGCCACCGCCTTGTAGGTGATCGGTTCGTGCTCGAAGTGGAGCCTGGAGAGTTCGTCCAGCCCGTGGCCGTGCAGGCCGCCCTCCAGCACGTAGGAGATCAGCATCACGTCCTCGACCGGCGAGAGCGCGACGCCGGCGTGGGCGAGGGCGCGGACGTGCGGCTTGATGTTGTGGCCGATCTTGAGGACGGACGGGTCCTCCAGCAGGGGCTTCAGCTTCGCCAGCGCTATCTCCGGCGAGAGCTGCTTCCAGCCGTCGCCCTCCGCCAGGTCCAGACCCTCCGAGGCGCAGTGGCTGAGCGGGACGTAGGCGGCTTGGCCGGGCGCCACCGCGATGGAGACGCCGTAGAGGCCGTTCTCGCCGCAGGCCTGGTCGGTCTGCACCGCGACCGCCAGCTGCCCCGCCTCGCGGGCGGCGGCGAGCAGCATGTCGAGCGCCGCCTCGTCCTGGATCAGCATGTGGCGGGTGGGGTCGATGGGGGCCGCTTCCTTCGCCGGCTTGGCCGGGGCGGGGCGGTTGACGAAGCCGCCCTGGTGCGGGGGCGTCGGCGGCGAGGTGGGGGTGTGGCCCGCGTTGACCCGGCGGGCGAGCCCGTTGAACTCCATCTCGGTCAGGAAGGGGCCGAGCACGGCGGGATCGAAGTCGCGCAGCGCCATGTCGGCGACGGGCACGGGCACAGGCGCGTCGGTGGCCAGCCGCACCAGCTCGCGGGAGAGGCGCACCTGGTCGGCGTGGGCCATCAGCGTCTCGCGCCGCTTGGGCTGCTTGATCTCGTGCGCGCGCTCCAGGAGCGTGTCGAGGTCGCCGTATTCGGTGAGGAGCTGGGCGGCGGTCTTGACGCCGATGCCGGGAGCGCCGGGCACGTTGTCGACGCTGTCGCCGGCCAGGGCCTGGATCTCGATCACCTTCTCGGGGCCGAGGCCGAACTTCTCGATCACCTCGGCGCGGCAGATCTTGGCGTTCTTCACCGGGTCGAGCAGGCAGACCTGCTCGTTGACCAGCTGCATCAGGTCCTTGTCGGAGCTGACGATCACCACCTCGCCGCCCGCCTGCGCGACCTGCACGGCGTAGGTGGCGATCAGGTCGTCGGCCTCGTAGCCCTCCAGCTCCACCACCGGCACCCCGAAGGCGCGGGTGGCGTCGCGCACGAGCGCGAACTGGGGGATCAGGTCGTCGGGCGGCGGGGGGCGGTGGGCCTTGTAGCCGTCATAGAGGGCGTTCCTGAACGTCTTCTCGCTCTTGTCGAACACCACCGCCAGGTGGGTGGGTCCCTTCAGGTCGTGGTCGCCCGAGCGCATGTCGGCGAGGAACTTCCACAGCATGTTGCAGAAGCCCGAGACCGCGCCGACCGGCAGCCCGTCCGACTTGCGGCTGAGGGGCGGCAGGGCGTGGAAGGCGCGGAAGATGTAGCCCGAGCCGTCCACCAGATAGAGGCGCATGGGCGCGGCGGGATCGACCTCGACCGCGGCGGGCGGGGGCGCGTCGGCCTCGGCGTCGAGCAGGGCTTCAGCGCCGGAGTCTTGGGGGGGCGGGAGGGACTGGTCGTCGGCCATGGGCGCAACATAGGCCCAGGTTCCGCGCGGGGCGAGCGAGGCGACGCTTGCGAGGAGGCAAGGCCTGCGGCGATCCGCGGCGTAGCCGGAGGCGGCCCGGGCGCGGCATTTGCACGGCGGACGTGCGGGCGACCGCCCCGTCTCGGGCCGGGCCGTCCTCCCGAAGCGCGAGTGCGACCCCGATGCCCGACGACGCCTCCCGTCCGCCTCCGGCCG
>CAZZZR010000329.1:0-2098 GCA_964658605.1 uncultured Caulobacter sp.
CCGAGGTTGACCGAGATCTCGATCGACTCGTCGAACTTGGCCTTGGCGTTCGCCTTCACGGCCGCCACGGCTTCGGCCACGCCCAGCGTCGCGTTACGGTCGCCGGAGAAGGTCTGCTGGCGCTTGGTCAGCTTGGGTTCGGTCTTGGCCATGATCCTCAGCCCACCACTTCCAGGCCCATCGCGCGCGCCGAACCCTCGATGATGCGGGCGGCGGCCTCGAGGTCGTTGGCGTTTAGGTCCTTCATCTTCTTTTCGGCGATGTCTCGCAGCTGGTCCCGGGTGATGCGGCCGGCCACCACCTTGCCCGGCTCCTTGGAGCCCGACTGCAGCTTGGTGGCCTGCTTGATGAAGTAGGTCGCCGGCGGCGTCTTGGTGACGAAGGTGAACGACTTGTCCTGGTAGACGGTGATGACGGTCGGGAGGGGCGTGCCCTTCTCCATGTCGGCCGTGCGCGCGTTGAACTCCTTGCAGAAGCCCATGATGTTGACGCCGCGCTGACCGAGCGCGGGCCCGATGGGCGGCGAGGGTGTGGCGCTGCCGGCCTTCACCTGCAGCTTGATGTAGCCCAAGATCTTCTTGGCCATTCCTGTCTCCGATAAGCGACGCCCAGCTAAGGACGCCTATGCGGCCGTGGTGCGGGCAGCCCCTCCCACGGGTTTGCCCCCGACCTAAGCCGAGGGAGGCGGGCGTGTATCAGGTCGCTCCCGAGGGAGCAACCGAAGGCCGTCAGCCGACGACCTTCTCCACCTGGCTGTATTCCAGGTCCACCGGCGTGGCGCGGCCGAAGATGGAGACGGAGACGCGCAGGCGTTCGCGATCCTCGTCGACGCTCTCCACCACGCCGTCGAAGCTGGCGAAGGGGCCGTCCGTGACCTTGACCTTCTCGCCGTACTCGAAGCGGATCGTGGACTTCGGTTTCTCGACGCTCTCCTCCATCGTGCCGATGATGCGCGCGACCTCCTTCTCGGAGACCGGCGCCGGCTTGGACTGGCTGCCGAGGAAGCCCGTGACCTTGGGCGTGTTCTTGATCAGGTGGAAGGCTTCGTCCGACAGGTCCATCTTCACCAGCACGTAGCCGGGGAAGAACTTCCGCTCCGAGTTGATCTTGCGGCCGCGACGGATCTCCGTGACGTCTTCGGTCGGGACGAGGATCTCGCTGAAGCTGTCCTCCAGCCCGTGCTGCTTGGCCTGGTCGCGGATGGAGTCGGCCACCTTCTTCTCGAAGTTCGAGTAGGCGTGGACGATATACCACTTGTGGTTCGGGTTGGAGGGGCGCTCGGCGGTCGCCTCGGCGAGGGTGGCTTGGGCCATGGTGTCTCTATCTCTCTCAGCCCGCGAGCTTCAGGAACTGGTTGGCGAGGAAGGCGAGGCCTCCGTCGACCACCAGGAAGAACACCGAGGTGATCGCCACCATCGCGAAGACCATCACCGAGGTGATCCAGGTCTCCTTCCAGCTCGGCCAGGTGATCTTCTTGGTCTCGGCGCGGACGTCCTCGGCGAACTTGGCCGGGTTGAACGGCTTCTTGACCGCGGGCGCCGCTGAGACCGAGGCGGGCGAGACCACGGTCGGCGAGACGCCCGTCGAGGGCTTGGGGGCCGGGCGCGGCAGGTTGCGGCCCGCGCGCGCCTTCACGCCTGGATTGCCGGTGGGTTGTCTGGCCATCTAAGGGCTCGTCGCACTCGCTTCTTCGCCGCCCGGCGGGCGGATCACTGATTTAGGGAGCCGCGGTGCAGGCTGCGACCGCGACGCCCTCGAAAGGTGGCAGGAGTGGGGGGACTCGAACCCACGACCCTCGGTTTTGGAGACCGATGCTCTACCAGCTGAGCTACACTCCTCCAGCCCCCCTAGAGGGTGGACCGTTCCCCGCCCTTGCGCCAGCCTCCCGCTGTCCCGGGGCCGAAGCGCTGGGACGAGGCAGGCGACGCAAGTGTCGTGGAGCGGCCGCATGTGCCCCAATCGCGGGCGTGAGGCAAGACGGGGTGGCTAAGGGAGGCCGCGCACTGCTGCACCTACAGCCGTCGCGCTCCGCCGCTCTTTTTCCTTAGGCCCCAGCCCAGTGTTCGACGCGCCGCAGGCTCGTCGAAACTTCAAGGGA
>CAZZZR010000330.1:0-2094 GCA_964658605.1 uncultured Caulobacter sp.
CCGCCAGAGCGGCGGCGGCGGCCCCGGCCAGGATCAGCGGGCGCAGGCGGGTGAGGAGCGAACGGTCGTTCATGGGGCTTGAGCCTTCGTCAGGAAACAGGGGATGCGGGTACGCGCTACTTCAGCAACGGCGACCACGCCGGGTCCGATCCCGCGCCCGCATACGGCGCGGGGCGGGCGGGGCGCCCGGCGACGTCCACCGTCCACAAACGCGGCAGGCCCCCCGGCGTCTCCCGCGAGAACATGATGACACGACCGTTGGGCGCGAATGTGGGCGACTCGTCCAGGCTCGAGGTCGTCAACGTCTTTTCGCCGCGGCCGTCGGGGCTCATCACGCCGATGTGGAAGGTGGAGCCCTGCTGGCGCACGAAGGCGATCAGGTCGCCCTTGGGGCTCCACACCGGCGCGGTGTAGCGCCCGGAGCCGAAGCTGATCCGCCGCGCCGCGCCGCCGTCCGCCGACATCACATAGAGCTGGGGCGAGCCGCCGCGGTCGGAGTTGAACACGATCTTCGCGCCGTCCGGCGAATAGCTGGGCGAGGTGTCGATCGCCGGGTCCGTGGTCAGGCGGCGCGACTTCCGGGTGGCGAGGTCGAGCGCGTAGATGTCGCTGTTGCCGTCGCCCTGCACCGCCATGGCCACGGTCTGGCCGTTGGGTGCGAAGCGGGGCGCGTAGACCATGCCCGGGAAGTCGCCCAGCGACTCGCGCCGGTTGCTGTCGATGTTGAGCAGGTAGACGCGGGTGCCGTCGCCCCGCAGCAGGGTGAAGGTCAGCTCCTGGCCCGACGCCGAGAAGCGCGGAGTGAGCACCTGGCCGGGCGGCGTCTCGATGAAGCTGGGGTTTGCGCCGTCCGCGTCCATGATCGCCAGGCGCCGGATGCGCTGCGACTTGGGGCCGGAGACGCCCACGAAGGCGATGCGGGTGTCGAAGTAGCCGTCCTCGCCCGTCAGCCGCTTGTAGACGGCGTCGGCGATCCGGTGGGCGACGCGGCGCTGGTTGTCGGAGGTGGAGGCGAACTGCATGCCGAGGAGCTGCTGGCCCGCCCCGCAGTCCCACAGCCTGAAGTCGACCCGCAGCCGCCCGTCGGCGTCCACCGAGGCGCGGCCGTTGACCAGCGCCTGCGCCCCCGCCGCGCGCCAGGCGTCCAGCTTGGGGGCGAGGGTGACGTCGAGGTTGCGCTCCGGGTAGGCGCTCTCCGGCATGGCGCGGAAGGCGCCGGAGCGCTCGAGGTCCGCCATGGCGATGCGGGAGACCTCCGCCCCCAGCGCCTGGGTGCGCGCGTCCGCGCCGGTGAAGGCGGGGATGGCGATGGGGAGCGCCGCGCGCTGGCCCTCGTTGATGTCGATCTCGACCTGCGCCCAGGCCGGCGCGGCCGCGGCGCCCGCGGCGACGGCGAGGAGGCCGCGGCGGCTGAGGCGCGGGAAGAGCAGGCGGTCGGTCACGGCTTCACCCCTTGCAGGCGGTCTTGGCGTCGAAGGTGAACACGAAGTCGTTCATCGCCTTCAAGTGTTCCGGCGTGATCTCGAGATAGGGCGCCCCGCGCGAGACGGCGGACATGGCGCGGGTGACGGCGGCCTGGGTGACCGCCTCGCTCCCCTCGCCCGTGGAGGAGACCAGCTGCGGCGGCCCGGCGAGCGCGCCGGTGGGGGCGAGCCGCATCCGAACCTTCACCTCCACCGCGTCGGCGCCCGGGACGGAGCAGTTCAGGTTCCACAGCCGGATCAGCTTGCGCCGCAACGCGCCCTTCTCGTCGCCGGTCAGGCCTTGCGCGGCCGCTCCCGCCGTCTGGGCGGTTTTGGCGGTTGCGGCGTGGGCCGGCCCCTTCGCCCCCCCCGCCGCGCCTCCCGCGATGGCGGCGAGGTCGAGTTCCGGGCGCTTGGCCTTGGAGGGCGCGCCCGCGATCGCGCCCAGGTCCAGCTCCTGCGGCTTGGCGCGGCTCTTCGGCAGGCTGGAGGCGAGCGCGTCGAGGTTCAGCTCGGGCTTCGCCTTGGCGGCGGGCTTGGGCGCGGGCTTCGGCGGAGGAGGCTTGGGCGGCGCGGGCGTCGGCTCAGCGACCGGCGGCGTGGGCTTCGGCGGGGCCGCCGTGGGCTTGGG
>CAZZZR010000331.1:0-2058 GCA_964658605.1 uncultured Caulobacter sp.
CAAGAGGTAGCTGACGTCGGTGGCGGGCTTGGTCGTGTAGACGGGGTAGTCGGGCCGCCCCGCGATCTGCGCCTTCTTGATTTCGGTGTCCCAGTAGGCGCCCTTCACCAGTCGCACCATCAGGCGGCGGTCGGTGGCCCGCGCCAGCTCGGCCACCGCCCCGATCACCGTGGGCGCGCGCTTCTGGTAGGCCTGCACCGCCAGCCCGAGCCCTTTCCACGCCCCCAGCTCCGGCTCCCGCGCCAGTCGGTCGAGCAGCTTGAGCGAGAGAGCCAGCCGGTCCGCCTCCTCCGCATCCAGGGTGAAGTTGATGTCGTGCCGCGCGGCGGCGACGGCGAGCCGCTTCAGCCGCGGATAGAGGTCGGCGAACACCCCCGCCTCCTGCGTCGCCTCGTAGCGGGGCGACAGCGCCGACAGCTTCACCGAGATGCCGTGGCCGGTCTCCGGCCCCCGGCCGTTCTGCGAGCGGCCCACGGCCTCTATCGCCTGCGCGTAGCTCTTCTCGTAGCGCTCGGCGTCGGCGGCGGTGCGGGCGCCTTCGCCCAGCATGTCGAAGCTGCACATCCAGCCGTCCTTGCGGGCGCGCTTCAGGGCGTCCTCGATGGTGCGGCCCAGCACGAACTGCTCGCCCATGATGCGGATGGCGCGGCCCACGGCGGCACGGATCACCGGCTCCCCCACCCGGCCCGCCAGCCGCTTCAGGAAGCCCGGCAGGTCGGCGCGCGCCTCGTCGTCCACGTCCACCAGCTTGCCGGTCAGCATCAGGCCCCAGGTGGAGGCGTTGACGAACACGCTGTCGGACTGGCCCGCGTGCTTGCCCCAGTCGGCTGACGTGATCTTCTCGGCGATCAGCGCGTCACGGGTCTCGGCGTCCGGCGTGCGCAGCAGGGCTTCGGCCAGGCACATCAGCGCCAGCCCCTCGCGGGTGCCCAGGCTGAACTCCTGCAGGAAGCTCTCCACCACGCCCTGGCGGCGGGCGCTGGCGCGGGCGGCTCGCACCAGCTTGGCGGCGTCGGCGACCACGGCGGCGCGGTCGGCGGGGGAGAGCGGATTGCGGGCCAGCAGCGCCTCGCACGCCTCGCCCTCGCTCATGTATTTCAGGTCGTCCAGACGGTCCCAGTCGACGGTTGCGGGCTGGAGCGGGGCGGGGAGCGTGAGGGCGCCGTCGTGCATGGCGCGGAAGATGATCGCGCGCCCCTCCCGCGGCAAGCTCGGCCTCAGTTCAGGTCGTCCGCGGCACGAACGCCCCCTTGCGCCGCCGTTCCAGCGCCGCCAGCCAAAGCACCAGCGCCAGGGCGGGCACGCCGACCGCCGCCGCATAGGCGTAGAACAGCGCATAGGCGTGGACGAGGTCGCGGCCGGGGACCACCAGCTGCTGCACCCACTCCCCGGAGAAGCCCTTGAGGAACTTGCCCGTCCAGGCGAGCGCGCTGGTGAGCAGCGCGTACTGGGTGGCGGTGTAGCCGAGGCTCGTCAGCGTCGACATGTAGCTGATCAGCGCCACGCCGGCGAAGCTCATGGCGAACCCGTCGAAGGTCATCACCGCGCCGAACAGGACCCGGTCGTGTCCCACCCAGGTAAGCAACGCGAAGGCCAGCACCGCGACCGGCTGCAGCACGCCGCCCAGGATCAGCGCGCGCATGTAGCCGAAGCGAAGCGCGAACAACCCGCCCGCAATCACACCGGTGATCGAGCCCGCCAGGCCGATCGTCGTCCGCACCGCCGCCACCACCGGCTTCGGTATGCCGAGGTCCACGTAGTACGGGTTGGTTATCGGCCCGCGCAGGTAGTCGCAGAGGTGGTAGAGCGTGATGGTCGACAGGATCAGCGCCGCCGCCCAGCCGTGCGTGCGGAAGAAGGCCACAAACGGCTCCAGCACGATGTCGTAGACGCCTCGGCCGCTGAACGCGGGGGCGCGCGCCTCCTTGCCCTCCATCGCCGCGTCCGCCCGCGCCGGCTCCTGGGCAAGCAGCGCCGCGCCGACGCCTACGCCCATCGCCAGCCCGAAGGCGGCGTAGCTCCAGGCCCAGCCGATCGCCTGCGCCATGATCAGGATCA
>CAZZZR010000332.1:0-1994 GCA_964658605.1 uncultured Caulobacter sp.
TCTCCAGGAAGAAGAACGACTTGTCCTGACCGGCCACGAACTCGACCGTGCCCGCCGAGTCGTAGTTCACGGCCTTGGCGAGCGCGACCGCCTGCGCCCCCATGGCCGCGCGGGTCTCGGAGTCGAGCAAGGGAGACGGCGCCTCCTCGATCACCTTCTGGTTGCGGCGCTGGATCGAGCATT
Source organism: uncultured Caulobacter sp. (assembly GCA_964658605.1). Classification (GTDB taxonomy): domain Bacteria; phylum Pseudomonadota; class Alphaproteobacteria; order Caulobacterales; family Caulobacteraceae; genus JASLDZ01. The sequence goes on from CAZZZR010000332.1 coordinate 184, forward strand.
CGCGCTCGAACAGGTGGACGACATGGCCGTGCTTGTCGCCCAGCACCTGGATCTCGATGTGCCGCGGGCTCTCGATGAACTTCTCGATGAAGATGCGGTCGTCGCCGAAGCTGGCCTTGGCCTCCGCCTTCACGGCCGGGAAGCCCTCCTCCACGTCTTTCACCGAGTAGGCGACCCGGATACCCTTGCCGCCGCCCCCGGCGGAGGCCTTGATCATCACCGGGTAGCCGATCTCGGCGCTGATCTTCAGCGCGTGCGCGGTGTCGTCGATCTCGCCGACGTGGCCCGGCACAGTGGAGACGCCGGCGGCCGCGGCGGCCAGCTTGGACTGGATCTTGTCGCCCATCGCCTCGATGGCGTGAGGGTTGGGGCCGATGAAGACGATCCCCTCGTCCTGGCAGCGCTGCGCGAAGTCGGCGCGCTCGGACAGGAAGCCGAAGCCGGGATGGACCGCCTCGGCGCCCGTCTCGCGGCAGGCGGCGATGATCTTGTCGGCGACGAGGTAGCTCTGCGCGGCGGGGGGCGGGCCGATGAACACCGTCTCGTCGGCCATCTCGACCGCGAGGCTGTCGGCGTCGGCCTCCGAATAGACCACCACCGTCGCGATCCCGAGGCGACGGCAGGTCTTGATGATGCGGACGGCGATCTCGCCCCGGTTGGCGATCAGGATCTTCTTGAACAGGCCCACGCGCGTTCCGTCCTCGCCGCCCCGTTCAGCGCAGGGCTCGTTGCGGTCCGGCGTAGCGGCAGGCCCCCCGGTTTGCAAACCCGCCCGGCGCCGCAGCGCACCATGACCCCGTCAGGGCTTGGCGGCGCGGGCCTGGGCGTCGATCAGCGCGACCGCGGCGTCCTTGCGCGCCTCGCAGACGCCGAGCGCCGCCTCCTGCCGCACGGAGAAGGCCGCCAGCTCGCCAACCGTAGGTGCGGCGGGGCGGTCAGGGCGCGGGCACGGGTCGCGCAGCACCTGCGCCACCGGGATCGGCGGGAGGGCTGCGGGCGGCGGCGGCCTGGTCGCGCAGGCGGTCGAGGCCAGCAGCCCAGTCGCGCAGCACGTCAGGCGGAACGGGCGCTTCGACTTGCGGAGCGTGGACGACGGCATCGGCGGCCTCCTCGGCGGCATGGGTGAGCGTGGTCTCGCGGGTGCGGGCGGTCTCGACGGCGGCCGAGGCGGAGGTCGCCATGCGAGCGGAGGCGGCGGCGGTCGCGGCCTGTGCCTGAGCCGCCGCGACCTGCGCGCGCACGTGGGCCAGCTTCGGCGCCTCCAATCGATGGGCGGCGACCCCACCCAGGAGCGCGGCAATGGCGAACACCGCCGCCCAGCCGACGAGCGCCTCGTGCCGCAACACAAAGCCGACTACGGCGGCGATCACGCCAGCCCCCGCGTCTTCTCGAAGCTGCGGGCGGCGATCAAGACGCCGGCAGCGCCGAACAGCGCCACCAGCTCGGCGGGGTCCGCCGGGCGTCCGAGCAGCGGCCCGACGATGAAGGCGTAGAGGGTGCAAGGCGTCAGCGCCCAGCCGAGCGCGGGCCGCCAGCCGCCGCGGGCGAAGGCGGTCCAGGCGACGGCGGCGCGGGACCGCGCAGGCGGATGGGTGACGGGGACCGCGGTCGCCATCACGCCACCACCGCGCGGTCGTGCACGCGCCGCCACGCCGTCCCGTCCGAAAAGGCCAGCGTGGCGCCCGCCGCGTCGTCCGACACGTAGATCAGCGCGCCCGCCCCCTCCGACCCCGCGCCGGGGAGCGCGGCCTTGGCGTAGCTCTTCACCCGTATCGCGCCGTCCACCGTCAGGCGGCTGGTGGCCGTGACCC
>CAZZZR010000333.1:0-1988 GCA_964658605.1 uncultured Caulobacter sp.
CTGTCGGATCGCTGGCAGGCTGGGTTGAGGGGGTGGGCCTGAGACTCTTTTTTTTCCCTCCCGCCTGTGTGAGCCGGCGGGACTGAAGGAAGGCGTAGGCGATCATCGCCATCAGCGCGTGTCGGTGTAGGCCGATCCAAGATCGTCCTTCAAAGTGGTCCAGGCCCAGTTCTTCCTTGAGCTGCTGGTGGGCCTGTTCGCAGGCCCATCGCGCCTTGACCGCCCCGGCCAAGGTCTTGAGCGAGGCGTCCGCGGCGAGGTTGGAGAGGTAGTACTTGCGCTCGCCGGTGGAGCGGTGCTCGCCGATCAGCCAGGCCTCCTCGCCGGGCATATGCTGCTGGCCCATGTCGCCGATCCGCTGGGGCGTGCCGTCGGCGATGCGGATGCGTACGGCGGCGAAGCGCGCCTTGAGCATCCCCTTGGTCCCTCGCCGCCAGCTGACGCTGCGCCAGGGCGCCTGCGCCAAAGTCTTCTCGGCCGAGAGCGACTTGACGTCGGGGATGGCGTGCTGGCGGGGCCGGCCACGGCCAAAGACCGGGAAGATCAGCCCGACGTCCAAGGGATAGACCTTCTGACGGCCGCCTACGCCCACCGCCCAGCGAAGCCCCCGCTCGCTCAGAGCTTGGCGGAACGGCGCGCTAAGGCCATAGCCCGCGTCCGCCAGCACGCAGCCGAAGCGTACGCCGGCGGCGCGGACCCGGTCGATCTCCTCGAGGGCGATCTGCGGCTTGGTCCGCGCGCTGCGTTCGGTGGCCGGGACTCGGGCCCGGTCCAGCCGGGCCGGGTCGCTCGTCCAGCTCTCAGGCAGGAACAGCTTGAGCCCGATCATCACCGGGACCTCGCCCTGCGCCAGGGTGGTGGAGACCAGCGTCTGGCAGTTGGCGTTCTTGCCCAGCGAGGTGGCGTACTGCGGCGCCACGCCCACCGAGTGCTTGCCCTTCTTCGGCAGGGCCGTGTCGTCGATGATCAGGAAGGCCGCGTCACCTCCCACCAGGCGATCGGCCTCCCTCAGCAGCGCCATCTCCAAGGGCGCGCTATCCCACAGCCCCGACGCCACGAAGTGATGCAGCTGATCGTAGCCCGCGGCCTCCTCCCGGGCCGCCATCGGCTGGATGCTCTTACGATCCCCCGGCCCGATCAGGCCCGCCACGTAGAGCGGGCACATCCGCCGACGCCGGCGATCGCCGAGCCCCGCGACGAACGGCTCAAGCCAGGCGTTCAGATCGCTACGCCACCCATCCACACGTCCATCCATGTGGCCGCTCCCGATCCACTGTCGGGCGCAGAATCAAACCTCAAGACTTACCAACGAGTTAATCTGCCAAAGTAGTACTAGATCAAGGCGGTGGCGCCCGCGCCCGACCCGAACCTCCAAGGCCTCCGCGGCTACAACTATCGGCACCGCGCCGGGGGGCTCGGCTACCTCGGCTAAACCTCGCTAAAAACGCGAAGCGGCTGGTCGCGGGCGAACGAGCCAATGAACTTGCTGGGGCTCGTAATTCTTAAACGCCACTGAGGCGCTTCGGTCCCAAGCAGTCAGGGTAAGTCTTGGCCGTCCCAAGTGATACCGCGTCAGCCGTCGCGCAGGAGGCCGTCGAAGTAGGCGATGGTCTTGGCGAGGCCTTCGTCGAGGGGGACCTTTGGCTCCCAGTCCAGCGCGGACTTGGCGAGCGCGATGTCGGGGCGGCGCTGGCGCGGGTCGTCCTGCGGCAGCGGCCTGTGCACGAGCCTGGACTTGGAGCCGGTGAGCGTCACCACCTTCTGCGCCAGCTCGACCATGGTGAACTCGCCCGGGTTGCCCAGGTTGACCGGGCCGGTGACCTCGTCGCCCGTGCCCATCAGGCGCACGAAGCCCTCGATCAGGTCGTCCTTGTAGCGGCAGAACTGCGTGTTGACCGGCCCGGTGCCGCCGCGCAGCCGGCTTTCGCCCCGTTCCCACCGCTCTTGCTTGCGGAAATAGGGCAGGACCTTGTCGAACGACCAGTCCG
>CAZZZR010000334.1:0-1968 GCA_964658605.1 uncultured Caulobacter sp.
AGATCCGCCCCCTGGTCATCATCACCTCGAACAACGAGAAGGAGCTGCCGGACGCGTTCCTGCGCCGCTGCTTCTTCCACTACATCCGTTTCCCCGACGACGAGACGATGAAGGCGATCGTCGAGGTGCACTTCCCCGGCATCAAGCCGCGGCTGGTGGCCGAGGCGATGAAGATCTTCTACGATATCCGCAAGGCCCCGGGCCTGAAGAAGAAGCCCTCCACCTCCGAGCTCCTCGACTGGCTGAAGCTGCTGCTGGTGGAGGACATCGACGAAGCGACCTTGCGCGAACGCGATCCCACCAAGCTGATCCCGCCGCTGCACGGGGCGCTGATCAAGAACGAGCAGGACGTGCACCTGTTCGAGCGTCTGGCGTTCCTGTCGCGGCGCGAGGGCGCGCGGCCGGGACAATAAGCTTACCTCGATTTCACTGGCTCCGCGCACCGCCCTGCGCGAGGCTTGCGGAGAACGAGGAGACCGCCATGACCATCCGCCCCCTGCCGATCGTCGCCGCCTGCGCCCTGGTCGCGCTCGCCGCCTGCCACCCCAAGAGCGTGGCGCAGGTGAAGGACGAGATGATCAAGGGCGGCGTGCACGTCTCGACCAGCGAACCGATCGACGCGCCGGTGACGGTGGCCGACACCCTCACCTGTCCGGATGAGGAAGGCGCGCTCAAGCTGACCGGCAAGGCCAAGGACGGCCTCTCCTGCACCTACACATCGGACAAGGGGCAGGTGGAGCTTTCCCGGGTGGCCGACGACGGCGCCGGGCTTGCGCCGATCAAGGCCAGCCTCGACGCCCTGTTGCCGGGCCAAGCTGCGGGCGGCACGATCAACGTGGTGTCGGAGAAGGGACCGGACGGGCGCGAGAAAACCAACGTCGACATGCCGTTCCTTCACGTCGCCGACGACGGCCAGCGGTCGCACGTGAAGATCCTGGGCATGACCATTGATGCGGACAGCAAGGAGAGCGACCGCAAGGCGCACGCGATCCCGACCGGGCCGCACGGGCGCGAACTCGTCTACGTCCTGGCCGGCGACGGCAAGGCGACCGGGGGCTACAACGCCGTCGGCTACGTGGCGCGGGGTGGCGAGAGCGGCCCGCTGGTGGTCGCCGCCTTCAAATACGCCAAGGGCGACGAGTGGAACCATGGCGACGACCACCACGACCACGACCTGGACGCGCTCCTGGACCTGAACGCGAAGAAGGGTCCGTCCGCCGACAGGGACACGTCCGACAGTTCCGGGGACGAGAAGTCCGCCGACGACAACTGACCGTCGCTACTTCCTGAGCGCAGGCTTGGACTTGGCGACCGCGCGGGCGGCGGCGGCGCGTTCGGAGGCGCGGCTGGCACCGGGCGCGCCGGAGCCTCCGCCGGTCGCGGCTTTGCGGCGGGCCAGCGCCTGGGCGAGGCGGGCTGCGGGGGTGTCGTCCTGCGGGGCGGTGTCGTCGGTCATCGGGCGAACATAGCACGCCCGGCGCCCCGCGGCGGGTTCAGTCGCGCAGGAGGTCGTTGACGCTGGTCTTGGAGCGGGTCCGGGCGTCCACCCGCTTGACGATCACCGCGCACGCCAGGCTCGGGCCGCCCTCCGCCCCGGGCAGGGCGCCCGGCACCACGACGCTGTAGGCGGGCACGCGGCCGCGGAACACCTCGCCCGTCGCCCGGTCCACCACCTTGGTGGAGGCGCCGAGGAAGACGCCCATGGACAGCACCGCCCCCTCCTCCACGACCACCCCCTCCGCCACCTCGGAACGGGCGCCGATGAAGCAGCCGTCCTCGATGATGGTGGGGCTGGCCTGCAAGGGCTCCAGCACCCCGCCGATCCCCGCGCCGCCCGAGAGGTGCACGTTCGCGCCGATCTGCGCGCAGGAGCCGACCGTGGCCCAGGTGTCGATCATCGTGCCTTCGCCGACATAGGCGCCGACGTTGACGAAGCTCGGCATGAGCACGGCGTTCCTGGCGACGAAC
>CAZZZR010000335.1:0-1920 GCA_964658605.1 uncultured Caulobacter sp.
CGCCTGCGCCACGCAGGCCTGGAGGCGCGCGCCACGGTGCACGAGGGCGACTTCCTGCACGACCCTCTTTCGCCCGGCGCCGACCTCGTCACCCTCGTGCGCATCCTGCATGACCACGACGACACGGGAGTGGACGCGATCCTGCGCGCCTGCCGCGCCGCTCTGCCGCCAGACGGGACGCTCCTGATCGGCGAGCCGATGTCGGGCGGCGACCGGCCCGAGCGGGTCGGCGACGTCTATTTCGCCTTCTACCTGCTCGCCATGGGGCGGGGCCGCGCCCGCAGCCCGCGGGAGCTGACCGAGCGACTGCACGCGGCCGGCTTCTCGCGCGTCAGGCGGCTGCGCACCCGCACGCCCTCGCTGCTGCGCGCGATCGCGGCGCGGCCGTGAGCCGCTAGCCATGGACACCCTCGCCGTCGTCATCGAGGCGCCCGAGCGGCTTTCGCTGCAGCGCCTCGCACTGAACGACCCAGGCCCCGCGGACGTGGTCGTGGAGGTGGAGTGGAGCGGGATTTCGACCGGCACCGAGCGCCTTCTGTGGAGCGGGACCATGCCGCCGTTCCCCGGCCTCGGCTATCCGCTCGTGCCCGGCTACGAGTCGGTCGGCCGGGTGGTGGACGCCGGGCCCGACGCCCGCGACCGCATCGGTGAGCGCGTGTTCGCGCCCGGCTCGACCGGCTTCAAGGACGCGCGCGGCCTGTTCGGGGGCGCGGCCCGCACGCTGGTGTTGCCCGCCGCCCGGACCGTCCGCATTGCCGAGACGCTGGACGAGCGGGGCGTCCTGATCTCGCTGGCCGCCACCGCGCGACACGCCATCGCCGGCGGTGCGGCGCCCGACCTGATCGTCGGCCATGGCGTGCTGGGCCGCCTCCTGGCGCGGATCGCGGCGGCCGACGGCGGATCGCCGACCGTCTGGGAGACCAACCCCCTGCGGCATGAGGGCGCGGACGGCTATGCCGTGGTTCACCCGGGCGCAGACCCCAGGCGCGACTACCGTGCCCCCTACGACGCCAGCGGCGATCCCGGAATCCTCGACACCCTGGTCGCCCGCCTCGCGCGCGGCGGCGAGATCGTGCTGGCCGGCTTCTACGACCGGCTGAGCTTCGCCTTCCCCGCCGCCTTCATGCGCGAGGCGAAACTGCGGATCGCGGCCGAATTCACCCCCGCCGATCTCGCCGCGACCATCGCCCTGATCGAGTCGGGCGCCCTCTCTCTGGCCGGGCTGGTGACGCACCGCAGGCCCGCCGCCGACGCCGCCGAGTCCTACCGCACCGCCTTCTCCGACCCGGCCTGCCTCAAGCTGGTGCTGGATTGGCGGGATGTCGCCTGACCGGACCGGCAGACTGAAGATGAACGATCGTACATTTGGATTGACAACTACGACCGTCAACCTAGGCTGACACATAGAGACGTGCGGAGGCGTGAAGCCGGTGTCGGTAACCCTGATCGAACGTCGAGCCCTGAAGGCGGAAGCCGCCATCGAGCCCGACCCCGTCCACACCGGCCCGGTGACCAAGGAGACGCAGGTCATCGCGATCTACGGCAAGGGCGGCAGCGGCAAGAGCTTCGCCCTGTCCAACCTCAGCTACATGATGGCCCAGCAGGGCAAGCGGGTGCTGCTGATCGGCTGCGACCCCAAGAGCGACACCACCTCGCTCCTGTTCGGCGGCAAGAGCTGCCCCACGATCATCGAGACCTCCTCGAAGAAGAAGCTCGCCGGCGAAGAGGTGAAGATCGAGGACGTCTGCTTCGTGCGCGACGGCGTGTTCGCCATGGAGCTGGGCGGCCCAGAAGTCGGGCGCGGCTGCGGCGGACGCGGCATCATCCACGGCTTCGAACTGCTGGAGAAGCTGGGCTTCCACGACTGGGGCTTCGACTACGTGCTGCTCGACTTCCTGGGCGACGTGGTGTGCGGCGGCT
>CAZZZR010000336.1:0-1912 GCA_964658605.1 uncultured Caulobacter sp.
CGGGTGGGCGCGACCGGCAGGTTGTAGACCTCCGGCCGGTCGGTCAGGAGGAAGAAGGCGTTGAGGTGGCCGAGGTCGCCGGTCGCGCCCGGCCCGTCCTCCACCCCGTAGAGGTAGGCGGTCTCCACGCCCCGCCCGTGCAGGTCCTTCACCCGCTGCTTCGCCCGGTCCACAAGGTCGAACACCTCGCCGAACTGGATCGAGTCGGTGGGGCAGCTCTTCGCGCAGGCCGGCTCCAGCCCGCCCTTCAGCCGGTCGTAGCAGAGGGTGCACTTGTGCGCCTTGCCGTCGATCTTTGAGAGCTCGACCACCCCGAACGGACAGGCCGGCACGCAGTAGCCGCAGCCGTTGCAGATGTCCTGCTGCACCACGACGGTGTCGAACTCGGTCTTGAACAGCGCGCCGGTCGGGCAGGCCTCCATGCACGGCGGGTTGTGGCAGTGCTTGCAGACGTCGCTCATCATCAGCCAGCCGGACTGGAACGGCGTCTCGACATCGGTGCGCACGCCGGTATCGCCGGTCTTTTCCACGAAGGCCACGTGCCGCCAGGTGTTGGCCGAGAGCGCGCCGGTGTTGTCGTACGACTGGCCCGTCAGCCCCACCTCGTCGGCGGGCAGGTTGTTCCACTCCTTGCAGGCCACCTCGCAGGCCTTGCAGCCGATGCAGACGGTGGTGTCGGTGAAGAAGCCGTACGACTTGCCGGGCTCGATGGTGACGCCCGCGGTCAGCTCCGCCTCGCGGGGGATCGGGCCTGGCAGCTCCGATTGCGGGTAGTCGAGGGCGCGGGGCGAGCTGAACATCAGGCGGTCCGGTCTGCGGTCGTGTCGATCGCCAAGGCCTGCATGCCGATCAGGTGGGAGGCGTCCTTGTAGGTGACGGTGATCCGCGTTCCCTCCCGTTGCAGGGGCGCCAGCATCCGCGTCTCGGCGGCGTTCGGGCCCAGGATGAAGAGGTGCGAGGCGCCGTGATCGTCGGTCAGCTGGAAGCGGCCCTCCTGCACGATGGCGATCCGTCCCGTCATGCTCGGCATCTCAGACCCTCTACACTCACGCACCCAACCCCGCCGAAGGCTCCGAGTTGCCGCGTTCGATGACGACAGACGCGCGTCGTCCGTGCAAGGTTGTCGCACGTCGGAACCGCGGCCCTCCTCCCCGGTTCATCGACCGGACCGTCCTCGGAGCGTGCCTATGCCGAGACTGCGACAGACCTTGATCGGCCGCGCCGCCGACTTCCTGAAGGACTGGACGCTGCCACGCCAGTTCGCAGGCGAGAGCGTCTACGCCGAGGGCGCGATCAGCACCCACTCCAAGGAATGGCGACCCCGGCTGGAGCAGGCCGACACGGTCGGCTCCAGCGTCTGCCCTTTCTGCGCGGTCGGCTGCGCGCAGCTGATCTACGCCAAGGACGGCAAGCCCATACACATCGAGGGCGACCCGAGGAGCCCGATCAACCAGGGCACGCTCTGCCCGAAGGGCGGCGGCACGCTCGGCATGCTGCTGAGCCCCAAGCGCATCAACCAGGTGCTGCACCGCGCGCCGGGCGCCACGGAGTGGACGGTCAAGCCGCTCGATTGGGCGATGGAGCGGGTGGCCCAGCTGACCAAGAAGGTCCGCGACGAGACCTTCGTCCACAAGCTCCCCGACGGGCGGGTCATCGGCCAGACGCTGGGGCTGGCGTCGCTCGGCGGCGCGACGATGGACAACGAAGAGAACTACCTGATCAAGAAGCTGTTCGGAGGTGGCCTCGGGCTCTCAAGCATTGAGAACCAGGCCCGTATTTGACACTCCTCATCGGTGCCCAGTCTGGGCGCCACTTACGGACGCGGTGCGGCGACGATGGCCCTTTGGGACCTCGCCAACGCCGACTGCGTGATCGTGATGGGCTCCAACATGGCGGAGAACCATCCGATCGC
>CAZZZR010000337.1:0-1903 GCA_964658605.1 uncultured Caulobacter sp.
CGCCTTCTGGTGCTGGCTGGTCGGCTTCTACCTGGCCTTCATGCCGCTCTACGCGCTGGGCCTGATGGGCATGACGCGGCGTCTGCAGCACTACGACGAGATGGCGTGGCGGCCGTGGCTGATCCTGGCGGCCGTGGGCGCGGGCGTGATCCTGCTGGGGATCGTCGCCACCATCGTCCAGCTCGTGGTCTCCATCCGCAACCGCGAGGCGTTGGCGGATACGACCGGCGATCCGTGGGACGGGCGCGCGCTGGAATGGTCCACCCCCTCGCCTCCGCCCGCCTGGAACTTCGCCGTCCTGCCGCAGGTGGAGGGCTCGGACGCCTGGTGGCGCATCAAGGCCGCCCGCGCCAAGGGCGAGCCCGACGGACAGCCGCAGCCGGGCGAGACGTTCGAGGCCCCCGTCAACTCGCCCAACGGATTCGTCACCGCCTTCTTCGCGACCGTCACCGGCTTCGCCCTGATCTGGCACATCTGGTGGCTGGTGGTCGCGGGCCTCCTGGGCGCGTTCGCCGTGCTCCTGATGTTCGCCTGGCGCCGCCGGGCGCATGAGGAGGTCGATCCCCTGGCCGCGGGGGGCGCGCGATGAGCCCGAGCGCCCACGCCTCCCTCGCCTCGCCCGACGCCGGCGAGGCCGAAGCGCCGGAGGTTCCCGAAAGCGCCAAGGGGCCTGCGCCCACGCGCATCGTCATCGGCTACGGCTTCTGGATCTTCCTGCTGTCCGACTTCGTGATGTTCTCGGCCTTCTTCGCGGCCTTCGCGGTGCTGGGCGAGCAGACCGCGGGCGGCCCGACCGGCCGCCAGCTGTTCGACCCCGTCAACGCCTTCGCCGAGACGATGCTGCTGCTGATCTCCAGCGTCACCTGCGGCTTCATGTCGATCGCCGTGTCGCGGCAGGCGCGGACCGCCGCGCTCGCCTGGGGAGCGGTGACGGCGCTGTTCGGCCTCGCCTTCCTGTCGCTGGAGCTGAAGGAGTTCGCGGAGTTCATCGCCCAAGGCGCAGGCCCGTCGCGCAGCGCCTTCCTGTCCGCCTTCTTCGCGCTCGTGGGCGCGCACGGGTTGCACGTGACGCTGGGACTGGTGTGGCTGTTCGTGATGGGCGCGCAGGTGCTGACGCGCGGGTTCGAGACCCACGTCGTCAACCGCCTGATGTGCTTCGCCCTCTTCTGGCACGCGCTGGACATCGTCTGGGTGGCGGTCTTCACCAACGTCTATCTGATCGGGGCCCGCTGATGGCCGACGCGCACAAGGCCGAGGACGGCGACGTCGCCCCCGGCAAGATCGGTGAGGCCGAGCGGCCGAGCGCCCTGATCTACGTCGTCGGGTTCGTGCTGGCGCTCGGGCTGACCTGCGTCTCCTTCTGGGTGGCGCACAGTTCGGGCGTGATCTGGCAGCCGAGCGTGCCGGTGGCGCTGGCGGTGCTGGCGATCGCGCAGATGGGCGTGCACCTGGTCTTCTTCCTCCACCTGACCAGTGCGCCGGACAACACCAACAACATCCTGGCCCTGGCGCTGGGGGTGCTGATCGTCGGGCTGGTCGTGATCGGATCCCTGTGGATCATGGCGAACCTGAACCACAACATGATGCCGATGGACCAGGTCATGCGGATGCAGCGCTAAGCGTCCATTTGGCGGCGACGGCCGGCGGGCCTAGATAGCGCCCATCATGGCGCCTGACTTCGGCCCCCTCCCCGACCCGCCGCCGCCCGTCGACCTCGACCGGGCGATCGCGGCCGTGCGTGCGGAGGTCGGCCTGCCGAAGGGCGCGCGGATCGTGGCGGCGATGTCGGGCGGCGTGGACTCCACAGTGGTCGCCGCGCTCCTGCACGCGGCGGGCTACGAGGTCGCCGGCGTGACCCTCCAGCTCTACGACCATGGCGCAAAAGCCAAGCGCGTCGGCGCCT
>CAZZZR010000338.1:0-1894 GCA_964658605.1 uncultured Caulobacter sp.
TTCATGCCGCTGGTCGCGACCGACGGGCTCCTGCTGGACCTGTCCGAGCTGGAGGGCGGGATCGTCGTCGCGTCAGACCGCCGCTCCGCCGACTGCCCAGCGGGATGGAGCCTCGCGAGACTGACCGAGGCGCTGTGGGCGGAGGGGCTGTCGCTCTCCAACCAGGGCGACGTGAACCCGCAGACGCTGGCGGGCGCGATCTCCACCGGCACCCACGGCACGGGCGCGACGCTGGGCAGCCTCGCCACCTTCGCGCGCGGCTTCCGCCTGGTGACGGCGGACGGGGGGGTGCTGGACTGCGACGCCGCGCGCGACCCGCAGGCGTTCCAGGCGGCGCGGCTGTCGCTGGGCCTCCTGGGCGTCGCGACGCGCATCACGATCGACGTGCTGCCCGCCTTCCACCTGGAGGAGCGGGTCGAGCGGCGGCCGCTCGCCGAGGTGCTGGAGGCGTTCGACGACTGGGCGGCGCAGAAGCGCCACATCGAGTTCTTCGCCTTCCCCTATGCCGACGACGTGATCCTGAAGACGCTGGTCGAGCATCCGGAGGAGGGGGAATGGAAGCCCTCCCGCGATCTCGACGAGGCCGCGTTCCGTCTCGCCTGCGAGGCGGGCGCGCGCCTCCCCTCGACCATCCCCGGCGCGCAGCGGCTGATGATGAAGGCGTCAGGCAAGGCGACGCGGCGGGTCGGACCCGCATGGCGCATCTTCCCCTCCGACCGCACCGTCCCGTTCGAGGAGATGGAGTACGAGGTTCCCGCCGCCGCCGCCCTGCCCGCGCTCAAGGCCTCCATCGACCGCATCCGGGCCAGGTCCCTGCCCGTGACCTTCCCTTTCGAGTTCCGGCGCGTCGCCGCGGACGACATCTGGATGAGCCCCTTCCATGCCGGGCCCTGCGGCTCGATCTCCATGCACCAGTTCGCGCCAATGCCGTATGCGGGCGTGTTCGCGCAGGTAGAGCCGATCCTGCGGGAGGCGGGCGGGCGGCCGCACTGGGCCAAGCGCCACACCCTGACCGAAGCCGACGTCCACGCCCTCTATCCCCGCACGCCGGACTTCCTGGCCGCCCGCGCGCGGCTCGACCCGGGCGCCAAGTTCGCCAACCCCTTCCTGCGCAGTCTGTTCGGGATCGTCCCGCAGCCGGTCCCGGCCGCCCTGGCCGCCGCGCATGGATGACGTCGCCCTTCACGGCGCGCTCGTCGGGGAGTCGGACGGCCGGTCGCGGCTGAACACGCCCGTGCTGGTCGTCGATCTCGACGCCTTGGACCGCAACATCGCGCGCATGGCCGACTTCGCCGCCGAGCACGGCGTGGCGCTGCGTCCCCACGCCAAGACGCACAAGAGCGTGGACATCGCGCGCCGCCAGGTCGCCGCCGGCGCCGTCGGCCTGTGCTGCGCCAAGCTGGGCGAGGCCGAGGCCCTGGCCGAAGGCGGGATCGGGGGGCTGCACATCACGTCGCCCGTGGTCTCCGCCCCCGCGATCGCGCGGCTGGCGGCGCTGAACGGGCGGATGGACGACCTGATGGTCGTGGTCGACCACCCCGACAACGCCCGCGCGCTCGCCGCCGCTGTGGGGGACGGCAAGCCGCTGAAAGTCATCATCGACGTCGATCCCGGGATCCGCCGCACCGGCGTGGCGTCGCCGGAGAAGGCGCTGGAGCTTGCGCGGGCGATCGACGCCCTGCCCGCGCTCAAGCTCATGGGCGTGCAGTTTTACTGCGGCGCCGAGCAGCACATCGAGGGTTGGGAGGCGCGGCGTGCGGCCATCGCGGAGAAGACCGCCTACCTGCGCATCGTCATCGCCGCCTTGACCGACGCCGGCTTCCCTCCCGAAATCGTCACCGGCGGCGGTACAGGCACCCACCGCATGGACGTGGAGGAAGGCGCGTTCACCGAG
>CAZZZR010000339.1:0-1860 GCA_964658605.1 uncultured Caulobacter sp.
GTCCACGCCGCGATCCTTGCGGCCGTCCTCTTCTCGCGCGCACCGCCCCCGCTGCCCGAGCGGCCGCCCATCGCGGTCGATCTCACGCCACCCGCGCCGCCCCCCGTCGTGCCGCCGCGTCAAACGCAGCAGACGCACGCCGGCGGCTCGCCGGCCACCGCGCCGAAGCACGCGCGCCCCTCGACGCCGGTCCCCAAGCCCAGCCTCGTGCCGCCGCAGCCCGTCAAGCCGCCCGCGCCCGTGGAGATGCTGCCCGTCCCCACGCCGACCTTGCTCGCGCCCCGCGGACCGGACCTCGCCTCGCCGGTGACGGGGGCGGGGATGGGCGCGGCTACCGGAGGCAGCGGCGCGGGCACCGGCACGGGCTCCGGCGGCCCCGGCGGCTACGCGGCGGTCGAACCGCACTGGCTCTCTTCGCCCGGACCCGAGCAGGTGGAGCGGACGTATCCGCTAGACGCCTACCGCGAGGGGCGCGGCGGCTCGGTCGAGCTCGGCTGCCTGGAGCTGACCGACGGGCGGGTGAAGGACTGCCGCGTGCTGTCCGAAACGCCTAGGGGGCAGGGCTTCGGCCGCGCGGCGCTCAGGCTGTCGCCGCAGTTCCGCTTCCTGCCGACGCGGATCGACGGACGGGCCGTGGAGACGCGCATCCGCATCCCCTACGACTTTTCGGTGGGCGAGTAGCCTACTCCGCCGCGATCGCCTCCGGCGGGGGCCGCCGGGCGCGGTTGTAGGGGCGGTCGCCCAGCACGGTGGCGCGGTTCATCACCCGGCGGGCGGGGAGGTAGTCGTTCACGGCGTAGTGCTGGGTCACGCGGTTGTCCCAGAACGCCAGCGCGCCGGGGCTCCAGCACCAGCGGACGTGAAACTCCGGCTTCTGGATGTGGTCGAACAGCATGGAGAGGATCGCGTCGCTCTCCTTGCGGCGTAGGCCCTTGATGCGGTCGGTGAAGCCGTAGTTCACGAAAAGGCCGTCCTCGCCGGTCTCGGGATGCGTGCGGACGACCGGGTGCACCACGGGCGGATGGTCGGCCAAGGCCTTGGCGTGCCTGTCTTCCCCCGCCGCGTTGGCGACCAGGCCGCGCGTGGGGAAGCCGCGGGCGAAGTCGTGCACCGCGTCCAGGCCGGAGAGGAAGTCGCGGAAGACGGGGCTCAGCGCCTGGTAGGCGGCCTTCATGCTCGACCACACCGTGTCGCCCCCAACCTCAGGCAGCAGCCGCGCGTAAAGCAGCGAGGCCATCGGCGGCGTCTCGATGAAGGTGACGTCGGTGTGCCAGGCGTCGTTGTCCGTCGGGTTCGAGGCGTGGTTGTCGAGCACGAACACCTCGGGCGCCTCGGGCACGCCGGGATAGAGCGGGTGGGTGTGCAGGGCGCCGAAGCGGGCGGCGAAGTCGCGGTGCTGCACCGGCGTGAGCCGCTGGTCCTCGAAGAACACCACCTCGTGCTTCAGCCAGGCGGCGCGGACGGCGGCGAGCAGATCGTCCGAGACGGGCTGGGACAGGTCGACGCCCTCGATCACGGCGCCGATGGTGGGGGTGAGGGGGCGGATGCGCAGGTCGGCCATGGGCGTCAGGGAACGCCCGCGCGCCGGGTCGCGCAAGTCAGGGAAACTGAACGGGCGCCCTACCGGGCTCCAGACGGCGCGTTGATCTCGGCGCCCTCCGCCTTCAGACGGTCGAGCACGCCGTTAGGACGGTCCAACAGGCGCAGGTCGACGACCGCCACCGTGCGGCCCGGCTTGGCGAGCGCCTCGTCCACCGCCTTGGCCGCGTCGCCCGCGGCGCGGTCGAGCACGGCGCGGACGTTGGCCTGCGGCAGGAGGCAGCGGTCGAGCACGGCGTTCGACTCCAGCCCCCGAAGATC
>CAZZZR010000340.1:0-1836 GCA_964658605.1 uncultured Caulobacter sp.
GTCGCCGTGTCGGTTCTTCACGACGCGGGCCACGGCGCGGTCGGTGAAGACGTAGGGCGAGATCGCGTCCGGCAGCCGGTCGTAGAGGACGTCGACGTTGCTCATCCCGCCCCCCAGCACGATCACGGCGGGGTCGATCACGTTGCAGATCATCGCAAGGCCCCGCCCGAGCCGGGAGACGTAGGCGTCGAGCGCCGCGGTCGCGATGGCGTCGCCGGCGGCGGCGAGCGCCACGATCTCCGTCGCGCGGATCGCGGGATCGGCGCCGGGCCGCGCACGGTAGTCGCGCTCGAACGCCGTGCCCGCCACCCAGCGCTCCATGCAGCCCTTGAGCCCGCACCAGCAGTCCGGCCCCGGATGCTCTTCGGGCGTCGACCACGGCAGCGGGACATGTCCCCACTCGCCCGCGATGCCGCTGGCGCCGGGGATCAGCGCGCCGTCGACGGTGACGCCGCCGCCGCAGCCGGTGCCGAGGATCACGCCGAAAGCGACCCGCGCCCCTGCGGCCGCCCCGTCCACCGCCTCGGACAGGGCGAAGCAGTCGGCGTCGTTGGCGATGCGGACCTGCCGCCCGGTCGCCGCCTCCAGGTCCCCCTTCAGGTCGCGGCCGTTGACGTAGGTGAGGTTGGCGTTGCGCACCCTCCCGCTGGAGGGCGACACCGATCCCGGGATGCCGATGCCGAGCGGCGTCGCGCGATCCGGGGCGAGCGCGTCGGCGAGGTCGCGAAGCGCCGGGAGCAGCGCGTCGTAGCCTCCCGGCGTCGTCACCCGCTCCTGCCGCGCGACGCTCCCGTCGGGCCCCAGCGCCGCGCCCGCGATCTTGGTGCCGCCCAGATCCACCCCGAGCCGCAGCGCGCCCGCCGCAGGTCCCCCCTGCGGATCGCTCACGGCACAGGCGCCTGCGTCGCGGCGGCGTTCCAACCCCGCACGCCGATCTTGGCCGCTGCGGCGCCGGTCGCCGGGTAGCGGACGACGATGGTGCGCGCGTCGCCCGGCAGCAGCGAGACGTAGTTGTCCTCGTAGAAGGCGGGCAGCACGCGGTCGCCCTCGGCGTCCTCCAGCGTCAGCTTGACTGCGAGCGCCGGGACGCGGCCGGCGTTGGCCAGCCGAACGGCCACCCGCCGCTCGCCGCCCGCCTCGCCGCCGGGCCGCGCCGTGAGGGATAGGGTCGCCGCCGCCATGTCGTTCATCCGCCGCATGTCCGCATCGTTCGCCGCCCGCCAGTACAGGTTCTCAGACAACGCCGCGCCCGCCGCGTCCGCAAGCTCCAGCTTCACCAGCACGGGGCCTTTCGCCATCAGCGGGGCGAGGTCGAGCGCGCCTGCGTGCGCGGTCCCGTTCGCGGGAACGTCCACGGCTTGTGTGCGGTCGAGAAGGGCGGTGCCGTCGAGCGCGAACACCCGCGCGCGCACCCGCGCTCCCACCAGCGGCCGCAGCGTGGTGTCGGCGACGGTGATTCGGCCGTCGGGCCGGTCGAGCTGCACATGGATCGGCTCGGCCGCCTTCTTGGCCCCGTAGTAGCTGGCCTGCGTGTCGTAGTCCCAGCCGTAGATCTGCCACACGTTGGAGGGCCACGCGGGCTGCGTCATCCACAGCATCCGCCCGCTGTTCTGCGTCCAAAGCCCCGCGTTCATCCCCTCGAACACGGCGCGGTGGGCGTCGTAGTTCATCATCTGCGCCTTGCGCTCGAAGTCCTCCAGCGAGGTCGGCGCGCCGAACTTGGCGGAGAGCGCCGCCATGAACGGGTGGGTGTCGCCGTTCCCGCTCTGGTGCCAGTCGTGGTAGGCCCAGGTGTCGGTGATCGGCCAGCGCTCGGACGGGGGCACGGCGGCCTTG
>CAZZZR010000341.1:0-1806 GCA_964658605.1 uncultured Caulobacter sp.
AGCACGTCGGCCTGGGCGAAGGGCGAAACGCCCTCCAGCTTGACGTGGGAGACCTTGAACCCGGCATGCGCGGCCTCCAGGTCGGCGCCGCGGGCGATGGCGGCCTCCAGGGCGTGAAGCCGGCCGCCGGTGAGCAGAACCGCCAGCAGCGCAGCCACGGCCACGCCCGTCGCCAGCACGCCCACCTTGCGGGGGTCGAGGGTGGCGACGGAGGCGGACGCCGCGCGGCGGGACGCGGCGGCGCGGGGCTTGGCGGCGGATCTCGATGCGGGCGCCCGGCTCTGCGGGCTCCCGCGGCTCACCGCCGGCATGAAGCGTCCTCCACGATCCACTGCACCAACGCGGAGAAGTCCATACCCACATGCGCGGCCTGTTCGGGGGCCAGCGAGGTGGGGGTCATGCCCGGCTGCGTGTTGACCTCAAGGAGAACCATCTCATCCCTAAGGGAGTCATAACGCAGGTCCGATCGGGTCATGCCGCGGCAACCAAGAGCCGCGTGCGCGCGCTCGGCCATGCGCATCGCGCGGGCGGTCGCGGCCTCGCCGATAGGGGCGGGTACGACGTGGCGGGAGCCGCCCTCCCCGTACTTGGCCTCGTAGTCGTAGAAGCCCGTCGCCGCCACGATGTCCGTGACCGCCAGGGCGCGGGGGCCGGAGGCTTCGCCCAGCACCGCCACCGCCAGTTCGTGGCCCGCGATGTAGGGCTCGATCATCACCTCTTCGCCAAAGGTCCAGCTGTCCGACGCCAGCTCCTGCGGCGGCCGATTCGCCCCCTCGAACACCAGGAACACACCGACGGACGATCCCTGCGCGTTCGGCTTCACCACATAGGGCGGCGCCATCACGTGCTCGCGGGCCGCTTCCCGCCGGTCGAACAGCCCGCCGCCGGGCACGACCACGCCCGCCCCCTTCAACACCGCCTTGGACTTGTCCTTGTCCATCGCCAGCGCCGAGGCCAGCACGCCGGAGTGGGTGTAGGGAACGCCCAGCGTCTCCAGCAGTCCCTGCACGCACCCGTCCTCCCCCCACTCCCCGTGCAGGGCGTTGAAGGCGAGGTCGGGCTTGGAGGCTGCGAGCACCTCGGCGAGGTCGCGCCCCGCGTCGATCCGCTCGACGCTCGCGCCAAGCCCTTCCAGGGCCTCCGCGCATTCGCGACCGGAGACCAAACTGACTTCCCGCTCGGGCGAAAGACCGCCGAGGAGGACTGCGATACGGCGGCCGGTCAGGGGGGCGGGCATGGGCAGTCTCCGTGTGCCCCGCTCGTCTAGCCCGCGCCGCCGCGCCTGCGAAAGCGTCCATGGCGTCCTGCTCGGGCGAAGAGCCGCAGCCTTGCGAGAGCTGCACACCGTCAAGATCTCGGACGCTTAGCATTTGACAGCTGTGAACACGTAAGTCGGGGCTCCTGACGCCAGACAAGGAACGTTTGAGCGCAAGCGGCGCTGTGGAGGGAGCCTTCTGGAGTCGAGAACTTGGCCTTCGTTCAGCTTGATCCGCCCATTCCGCTGCATGTGCTCGGCAAGGGGTCAGGTTTCGCCATCGCCGTGATCGACTACGGGCAGGAACACAACCTGATCTGGGTGACTGCGATCAACGCGACGGGCGAAATCTGGTGCGCGCCCAACCCGCAGGTGCGCATGGAGGGCAATTGGACGATGGGGCGGTCCAAGTCTCCGCTGTTCAAGGGCCAGGGCAAGGACTGCGGCGCCGAGGAGCCCAAACCGGGACCGGCCGGCGCGGTTAGTCCGGACGCCCCACCCGCCTGACTTCCCACTCCAAGCGTACGCCGGACTTCGCCAGCACATCCGCC
>CAZZZR010000342.1:0-1797 GCA_964658605.1 uncultured Caulobacter sp.
TGAGTAGCCCGGATCCGAGCGCAATAATCCGCCAAGAGGTTCAGGGCTTCCCCTCGCCGCTGAAGCGCCGATGCGACGCCAAGAGGAGGGCTCCGCCGTTATGACGAAGCGGCCATCTCCGCGAAGCTCACTCCTCGATCGCGGCGTAGATCAGGCTCTTCAGCTGGCCGCGGAAGTTGAAGGTGGTGGAGGGGAGGAACTGGGTGAGGAAGATCGCCACCAAGTCCTCGCGCGGGTCGACCCAGAAGATGGTGGAGGCGGCGCCCCCCCAGTAGTAGTCGCCCTCGCTCGGCGAGCCCGCGGCCGCGCCGTCCACCGTCATGGCGAAGCCCAGGCCGAAGCCGACGCCCTGCGGGACCGTTTCGGAGAAGCCGTCCATGGCCAGCGTGGCCAGCGAGCCGCCGCCGGGCAGGTGGTTCTGCGTCATCAGCGCCAGGGTGCGCGAGCCGATGATCCGCTCGCCGCCAAGCTCGCCGCCCCGGCGCAGCATCTCGCAGAAGCGGTGGTAGTCGGCCATCGTCGAGACGAGGCCGCCGCCGCCGGATTCGAACACGGGCGGGGCCAGCCAGGGGCTCTTGGCCGGGTCGTCCGCCAGCTTCAGCGTCTTGCCCTCGCCGCGCATGTAGCAGGCGGCGAAGCGGTCGAGGCTCTTCCCGGGCAGGTGGAAACCCGTGTCGTCCATCCCGAGCGGATCGAAGATCTCCTCCTTCAGGAAGACGCCCAGGGGCTTGCCGGATAACCGCTGCACCAGCGCGCCGACCACGTCGGTGGCCAGCGAATACATCCACGCCGTGCCGGGCGGGTAGCGCAGCGGCAGGGCGCCCAGCTTGCGGACGAAGGCGTCCAGGTCCTCGGTCGGCTCGCGGCGCACCTTGGCGGCCTTGTAGGCGGCGTCGACGGGGTGGCTGGAGCCGGAGACGCCGATCTGCTCCAGGAGGCCGCCGTAGGTCAGGCCCGAGGTGTGGCTGAGCACGTCGCGGTAGCTGACCGGGCGGTGCGGCTCGCGCGTCTCCATCGCCTCGCCCTCGCCCGAGACCCAGACGCGCATGTCCTTCCACTCGGGCAGGGCGCGGGTGACGGGCTCGTCCAGCTGGAACAGGCCGCGCTCGTAGAGCATCATCAGCGCGACCGAGACGATCGGCTTGGTCATCGAGTAGATGCGCACGATGGTGTCGTCCGCCCACGGCTTGTCGCGGGCGAGGTCCATGGCGCCGAAGCTCTTGGCGTAGGCGACGTGGCCGCGGCGGGCGACCAGCGCCTGGCAGCCGGCGATGCGGCCGCTGTCGACGTACTGCGCCTGAAGGAAGGCGTCGATGCGCGCCAGGCGCGACTTCGAGAACCCCGTCTCCTTGCGCAGCTTCGACATTCTCGTCCCCCTCCCGCGGCTGTCCGTGCGCCTTGCGGCGGACCCTCGCCGCCCCGCGGGCTGGACGCAAGGGCGCGGGGCGTCAGCCCTCGTGCGCGGCGCGATCTGCGAAGACGACCAGCTCGCCCGTAGGGCGAACGCGGCCAGAGGGGATCGACGCGTCGCCCAGCAGCAGCCGCTTCAGCATCTCCGCCTTTCCGGCGCCGGTGACGAGGAAGGCGGCGGCGGCGCTGCTCTCCAGCACGGGATAGGTGAGGGTGATGCGCGCCTCGGCCTTGGCGCCGATCACCGCCGCAGCCCAGGCGTCACGCTCCTCCAGCACCGCCGTGCCGGGGAACAGCGAGGCGGTATGCCCGTCCTCGCCCAGGCCCAGGAGGTCGACGTCGAACAGCGGCCGCGCGGGGTCGAGCGCGGGGGCGCCGTAGAAGGCT
>CAZZZR010000343.1:0-1795 GCA_964658605.1 uncultured Caulobacter sp.
GAGGGTGATGCGCGCCTCGGCCTTGGCGCCGATCACCGCCGCCGCCCAGGCGTCACGCTCCTCCAGCACGGCGGTGCTTGGGAAGAGGGAGGCGGTGTGGCCGTCCTCGCCCAGGCCCAGGAGATCGACGTCGAACAGCGGCCGCGCGGGGTCGAGCGCGGGGGCGCCGTAGAAGGCTTGGAGCGTGCGCGCGTAGTCGGCGGCGGCCTGTTCCGGCGCCTCGCGCGTGGTGGGCACGGCGTGGATGTTGCCGGGCGGGACGGGCGCGTGGTCGAGCAGCGCCTCCTGCACCATGCGGTAGTTGCTCAAGCTGTCGTCGGGCGGCACGAACCGCTCGTCGCCCCAAAACAGGTGGGTGCGGTCCCAGGGGAAGGCGTCGCGATAGGGCGGCTCGGCCAGGCGGTGGTACAGGGTCTTGGGCGTGGAGCCGCCCGACAGGCACACGGCGAACGTCCCGGCCTTGGCCTGCGCCCGGTCGAGCAGCCAGGCGGCGACCCGCTCCGCCAGGGCGGTGGGGTCGGCCAGGACCTCCAGCCGCGGGCTCACCCCTTCAGGCACGCGATCACAGTGTTGATGGCGGTCTCTGTGTCCTTGGGGTCGCGCACCGTGATGGTGTCGACCCCCGCCTTCTCCGGCACGGGGGCGTCGTTGCCGCCGGGGTAGGTGGCGTCGCCCATGAACAGCATCTCCTGAAGGGTGATGCCGGAGTGCTTAGCCAGCTCCCGCACGGCGTAGGCCTTGTCGACGTCCTTCTGGGTGATGTCGATCGAGCTCGAGCCGCCGATGTTGATGGAGAGGTCGGGCAGCGCCTTTTGCAGCGTGGCCTGCAGGGCGCGGCGCTTCTTCTGGTCGGGGTCCCACTTCGACTTCTCGGCGAGCGGCGCCTGCTGGCCCTGGCCGGAGAAGGTGATCTGGCTGCCGCGGTCCTCGATCTGGTCGCCCCAGGTCTGCTCGTGGTCGAGGCCCGCGTCCTTCACCGCCTTGTCGAGCGCCTCGCGGATGCGCGACTGCTGCTCGGGCGTGAAGATGTGGGCGTAGATCGCCGTCCAGCCGCCGTCCTGGAAGCGGTAGAGCTTGCTGCCGGTGGTGGGCATCAGCCACAGCTTCTCCAGCTTGGCGTCCCGGGGCATGCGGCCCGCGACCTGCTTCTCGAACTGCGGCCAGTCGCCGCCCGAGATCACCGCCACCTGCGCCACCTCGAGGAGGCGGCCGAACAGGACGGCCATGTCGTCGGCCAGGGGCTGCTTGCTCTCGGCCAGGGTGCCGTCGAGGTCGAAGGCGATCAGCTTCTTCATGGGAACTCCGGAACGTCAGCCACGGGCGGCGGGAATCACGATGCGGTCGATGGCGTCGGCCACGCCGTCGGCGGCGTTGGAGGGGGCGGTGTGCATGGCGGCGTCGCGGGTTGTCGCCTCTCCATTGCCCATGGCGATGGACAGGCCCGCGACCTTGAACATGGCCACGTCGTTGCCGCCGTCGCCGATCACCGCGGTCTGCTCCAAGGGCACGCCGAGCGCCTGCGCGATGGCCTTCACGCCTGCGCCCTTGTTCGCGCCGGGAGCCGTCACGTCGAGGTAGTAGGTCTGCGATCGGGCCACCGCCGCGCCCCGGCCCAGCGCGTCGGCCGTCTCCTTCTCCAGCGCCATGAGCTTCGGCTCGTCGTCGCTGACGGCGACCATTTTGTCCACGCGGTCGAGGAGGCCGTCGAAGCTCGACACCACCGTGGGCTCCTGGGCGGTGGTCTTGCGCTCGCTGTCGTCGTGCGCGTTGCCGAGCTTGCGCGTGTGCCAGAGGC
>CAZZZR010000344.1:0-1741 GCA_964658605.1 uncultured Caulobacter sp.
CGCCCGCCCTTTTTCACGTCGCGCCGCCCGCTCGGCCGGTCAGCTGTTGGCGGGATCCCAGCGGTCGCCGCGGGGCTCGCCGCCTGCCGCCGCCTGGGCGGGACGGTTGCGGCCGCCGCCCTCGTGGCGCTTGGGCGCGCCCTGGCCGACGTCGTGCGACGGGCGGGCGTCGGAGCGGGCGTGCGCGGGTCGGTTCTGCCCTTG
This sequence comes from uncultured Caulobacter sp., assembly GCA_964658605.1. Lineage (GTDB taxonomy): Bacteria > Pseudomonadota > Alphaproteobacteria > Caulobacterales > Caulobacteraceae > JASLDZ01. Next base: position 205 of record CAZZZR010000344.1, read on the forward strand.
GCGCTGGTCGCCGTTCCGCTGCGGCTGGCCATTGCGGCCGCCTCCGCCGTTCCCCTGACCCTGGCGCTGTTGACCCTGACCCTGCCGGGAAGCCTCGCCTTGCGGGCGCGGCCCCGGCGCGCCGGGACGGGCGCGGTGCGGCTGGCGGCGGGGGCCGTCGCGGGTCGGGCGCGCCGCGTGGTTCTCCGACGGGTTGTAGTCGGACTTCGGCTCGGCCGCCTCCTGCGCGCGGGTCGCCTTGGCGAGCACGGCCAGCTGCGGGTCGCGGCGGCGGTCCTCCGAAGGGATCGTCTGGCGCGTGACCTTCTGGATGTCCTTCAGGAGCGGCCGTTCGTCGTCGGCGCAGAAGGCCACGGCCGAGCCCGATGCGCCCGCCCGGGCCGTGCGGCCGATGCGGTGGACGTAGGCTTCCGGCACGTTGGGCAGCTCGAACTGCACCACGTGGCTCACGGCCTCCACGTCGATGCCGCGCGCGGCGATGTCGGTGGCCACGAGCGCGCGCACCGAGCCCGCCTTGAACTGCGCCAAGGCCTTCTCGCGCTGCGGCTGGCTCTTGTCGCCGTGGATGGAGGCGGCGTTCACCCCGCAGGCGACGAGGTGCTTGGCCACCCGGTCCGCCCCGCGCTTGGTGCGGGTGAAGACCAGCGTGCGGGTGTAGTTCGGGTCGGCGAACAGCTCGGCCAGGAGCTCGCGCTTCTTGTCCGCCTCCACGAAGATCAGGCTCTGGTTGACCCGTTCCACCGTGGTGGATTGCGGCGTGACCGAAACCTTCATCGGGTCCTTGAGCAGGTCGCCGGCCAGCTTGCCGATCTCGGCGGGCATGGTGGCGGAGAAGAACAGGTTCTGCCGGGGCTTCTTGAAGTTGTTCACGATGCGCCGGATCGGCACGATGAAGCCGAGGTCGAGCATTTGGTCCGCCTCGTCCAGCACGAAGATCTCGGTCTCGCCGAGATAGGCGGTGTGCTGGCCGAGGTGGTCGAGCAGGCGCCCCGGCGTGGCGACGAGCACGTCGATGCCCCGCTCGAGCGCCTTGATCTGCGGGTTGATCTTCACGCCGCCGAAGATCACGGCGACGGTCATGTTCATGTGCCGGCCGTAGGTGCGGAAGCTCTCGGCGATCTGGCTGGCCAGCTCGCGGGTGGGCGAAAGCACCAGGCACCGGCAGCCGCGCCGGGGGGCGGGCTTACGGTCGGCGTCGAGCCGCTGCAGGATCGGCAGCGCGAAGGCCGCCGTCTTGCCGGTGCCCGTCTGGGCGATGCCGAGGAGGTCCTTGCCGGCGAGCACGGGCGGGATCGCTTGCGCCTGGATCGGGGTGGGCTGCGTGTAGCCCTCGGACTCCAGCGCGCGCAGCAGCGGCTTGGCGAGGTTCAGGGATTCGAAGGTGATGGTCTCGGTCAACGGGTCGTCTTTCACGGTCCGCCGGGAGGAGCGTGCGCGTGGTCTCGTCGCGATTGGTCGCGCGCCACGGGCCGCCCCCGCTTTCGGCGGGAGGAGCGGGTGAGCGCCGCGCGTGACGGGCGATCGGATGGGAAACTTG
>CAZZZR010000345.1:0-1709 GCA_964658605.1 uncultured Caulobacter sp.
CTGCAGCCCGAGCAGGCCGCACTGCAGACCGACGCCAAGGCCTTCGACAGCCAGCGCGCCACGCTGCCGGCCGACCAGGTGCAGACGCGCGGCCAGGCGCTGCAGCAGCGGGTCAACGCCTTCGAGCAGAAGGGCCAGCTGCGCCAGCAGGAGCTTCGCGCCACCGGCGGCAAGGCCCAGCAGCGCATCGCGGGCGAGCTGGAGCCGATCGTGCGCTCCGTCGCGCAGGCGCGCAGCTGCAGCGTGCTTTTGAACGGCGACAGCGTGCTCGGCGCCAACCCGGCCATGGACGTCACCGAAGCGGTGGTCACTCAGCTCAACGCCAAGCTGCCGACGATCAGCTTCGACCGCGAGCACCTCGACCAGCAGGCGCCCGCCGCCCGCTGACGACCGCGCACGCGGGCGCCTTTCCGGGCGCCCGCGCGACGTTTTCCCACGCCCGCCGACCTCCTCACGGCGGGCAGCCCACGGGGCCCGATGCCTGACGCCCGCTTCTTCGAACCGCTTGGCCCGATCACCCTCGCCGAGCTGACGCAGGCGGGCGCCGCGACGGTCGCGGGTCGCGGCGGTGCGGGCCTCTTCACGGGCGTCGCCCCGCTGGGCCGGGCCGGGCCGGAGCACGTGAGCTTCCTCTCCGATCGTCGCCACCTGGGCGAGCTGGCGGCCACCCGTGCGGGCGCCTGTTTCGTCACCGAGGCGCACGCGGGCGCGGTGCCCGAGGGCTGCGTGGCGCTGGCGACGCCCGAGCCGCACGCCGCCTACGCCCGCGCCGCGCTGCGCCTGCACCGCCCGCGCGTCCATCCTCCCGGCACGCCCGCCGTCCATCCCGACGCGGTGCTGGAGGACGACGTCGAGCTGGGGCCGGGGGCCGTGGTCGGTCCGGGCGCCGCGATCGGCGCAGGGTCCCGCGTCGGCGCGCACGCGGTGATCGGGGCCGGCGTCCAGATCGGGCGCGAGGCGCGCATCGGCGCCAACACCGTCATCGGCTTCGCCCTGATCGGCGACCGCGTGCGCATCCTCGCCGGCGCGGTGATCGGGGAGGAGGGCTTCGGCGTCACCGCCGCCTCCACCGGCGCGCTGGACGTGCCGCAGCTCGGACGGGTGATCCTGCAGGACGGCGTGACCATCGGCGCCAACTCCTGCATCGACCGCGGCGCCTGGGACGACACGGTGATCGGCGAGAACACCAAGGTCGACAACCTGGTGCAGGTCGCACACAACGTGGTGATCGGGCGTAACTGCGTGCTGGCGGCGCACACCGGCATTTCGGGCAGCGTGACCGTGGGCGACGGGGCGATGTTCGGCGGCCGGGCGGGCATCGCGGACCATGTCGACATCGGGCCGGGCGCGCGCATCGCGGCTGCGGCGGGCGTGATGAAGAGCGTCGGGCCGGGCGAGGTCTGGGGCGGCTCGCCGGCGCGGCCGCTGCGAAAGTGGATGCGTGAGACCGCCTGGCTCGCCCGCCAGGCCGAGAAGGGGGGCCGAAGCTGATGGCCGAGGGCGAGACGCCGGCGGACGTCGAAGCCGCCGTAGGACAGGCCGCGACCAGCGAAGCGGCGGCCGGGGACGTGCGCATCGACATCGGCGAGATCCTGCGCCGCATCCCGCACCGCTACCCGTTCCTGCTGGTCGATCGCTGCGAGGCCTATGTCCCGTTCCAGTCGGTGGTCGGCATCAAGTGCGTGACCTTCAACGAGCCCTTCTTCCAG
>CAZZZR010000346.1:0-1701 GCA_964658605.1 uncultured Caulobacter sp.
AGATAGGCCTCGTTGCGCTCCGGCCATGTGCGGGGTTGCGCGTACCAGTCCATCGGCATGGCGGTGCGGCGGCGCTTGATGCCGGTGTTGGCGAACACGGCCAGGAGGTCGGGGGTGCGGAAGACCTTGCCCTTGAACACCTCGGCCGCAGCCGCCGCCGCGACGTCCTGGTCGATCACGTGCGGCGGGACGGCGGTCGAGAGGCCGAGGAGGTACGGCTGGACGCCCTCCGCTCGCCTCACGCCGCGGCTCGGAGGGCTTCGACGGCGGCGACCTGCGGCGCCCGCCCGTCGCGCACCTCGGGCGGGATGGCGAGGTAGGCGTGCGGGCGCGTGATCCCGAGCCGCACCCGCGCCTCGCCCAGCGGTTCGGCCAGCAGCGCGGCGTAGTCCTGCGCCGGCAGCCAGGCGCAGCGGCGGCCGGTGCGCCACGCCTCGTGCACCGCGCGGGCGAACGGGTAGCCGGGGTTCAGGCGAGACAGCTTGGCAGCGGCCGCCATGGCGATCACCCCGAACCCGGTCGAGCCGGTCTGCGCGTGCGAGAAGGCCACCACGCACCCCTCGCCCAGCACGTCGCGCCCATAGCCGGTCAGTACATGCCAGATGTCGTGGGCGTCGCGGATGCGGCGGCTGTACCAGGCGTACGGGTGCGGGCTCTGAAACGCCGCGCCCGAGCCCTGTACGCTGACGTCGACCAGGCCTTGCGCCGACAGGTCCTCCTCGGCCATGAACCGGCGGTAGGCGGCCCCGACCGTGCCCTCCGGCAGGCCGTCGATGAAGGCGCGGTCGGACAGCATCTCCGCCAACTCCGGCCGCTCGAACGCGATCCGCCCGCCCTCCACGGTGGAGATCAGCCGCGCGTAGCCCTTGGGCGTCGCCTTGCCGTTCAGCGCGCGCATGATTTCGAACACCTGGGCGGTGTCCTCCTTGTCGGCGATCAGGCGGCGCAGCGCCCTGGCCGCCTTGAGCGGGCGCAGGCGGAAGGCGGGCAGGACGGTCTGGCACTCGGCGTTCCGGTCTCGGCGGGGCGCGGGCTCGGGCATTAAGGCGTCCTCCGGATTTGCAGACTAAGGTGGCGGCGCGCCAGGCGCGGGGCAAGCGGCCACGGGAATGCTGAAGAAACGCTCCATCTCGCTGAAAGGTCACGCCACGTCGGTGGCGCTGGAGCCGGAGTTCTGGTCGGTGCTGGAGACGCAGGCCGCCGCGCGCGCCCTCACGCTCGCCGCCCTGGTCGCGGAGCTCGACGCCGCCCGCGGCCCCCGCCCCCTCGCCTCCGCCTGCCGCGTCGCCGCGCTCACCTGGTTGCGGGCCCGCGGCCGGGAGTATTGAGGCGTCCGCCTGCGGGGATGACCGGGGGCCCCAGGCGACCTAGATAGGACGGCGGCGTGCTACATCTGTTCACGTCCTCGCCCCGTGAGTCGCCTTGCCCTCCTCGCTCCCCACGCCACGCGTCAGCGACCTCGCCCGCCCTCGTGCGCCGGAGGGCGCGGCGTCGGACCTGCTGGCCGGCCTGAACCCCGAGCAGCGCCAAGCGGTTGAGCATACCGAGGGGCCGCTGTTGGTGCTGGCCGGCGCGGGCACGGGCAAGACCCGCGTGCTGACCACCCGCCTCGCGTCGATCCTGGCCGACGGCAAGGCGCGGCCGTGGGAGCTCCTGGCCGTCACCTTCACCAACAAGGCCGCGCGCGAGATGCGCGAGCGG
>CAZZZR010000347.1:0-740 GCA_964658605.1 uncultured Caulobacter sp.
GCCGCCGCGGACGCTTCGCTGAACACGGTGTCGCGGGCGGCTCTGGCCTCGGACTTCAACGCGATCCGCGACCAGATCATCAAGACGGTTTCGGCGGCGAGCTTCAACGGCTCCAACCTCCTGAACTCCTCGGTGGCGAGCGTGCAGGCCCTGGCGAGCGCCGACGGCAAGATCCGCCTGACGGTCGCGGCGCAGGACCTGAACCTGAAGGCCGGCGCCAACAACGCCATCTTCGGCTTCTCGGCGGGCATCACCTTCGCCAGCACCAGCCAGGGCCAAGCTTCGGCTCTGGTGACGACGCTGTCGACGTCGATCACCAACGTCAACGCCGCGATCGCCAAGCTCGGCACCTCGGCCAACGCGCTCTCCACGCACCTGACCTTCGTGGGCAAGCTGCAGGACAGCCTGACCGCGGGCGTGGGCAACCTCGTGGATGCGGACGTGGCGAAGGAAAGCGCCAACCTGACCGCGCTGCAGACCAAGCAGCAGCTCGGCTTCCAGGCGCTCTCGATCGCCAACTCCTCGTCCTCGAATCTGCTCAGCCTCTTCAGGGGCTAAGGGCGCGAGGCGCTTCGACCAAGGCGGCGCGCGGGGAGCGATCCCCGCGCCCTTTCGTTTGGGCGGCGCAGGCGGGGTGTTGACACATCTGACACGGTCCAGGGCGGGCGTTTGCTCGTCATCCCGGACTTGATCCGGGACCGCTGGCCTCATCGACGAGACCTAGCGCCCGGAGGCCAGCG
>CAZZZR010000347.1:750-1638 GCA_964658605.1 uncultured Caulobacter sp.
CCCCCCCGCACCCCATCCGCATCCAGGAGCGTCGGCCCTGACCGCCGGCGAAACAGGAGATGTTCACCACACCGACGACCAGCGTTCATCCCACCAGTGCGGTGGCCGCCACGCGCGGCGCGACCTCGGCGACCGACCTCCCGCCCGCGCCCGCGCCCGCCGCGCCCCAAGGCTCCGCTGCCGGGCAGGACGACGCCGAGTCGCAACCTCTGGCCCCCCCGCCGCCCAACCCGCTGAAGCTGGTGGTGGCCAAGGCCGAGGCCTCGCTGGCCTACACCTACACCCTCGTCGACCAGGTCACGGGTCGCGTGGTCGCGGAGATCCCGCACCAGGCGGCCAAGGACGCGGCGGCGAGCCCGAACTACACCGCAGGCGGAGTGGTGGACACCACCGCCTGACCGACCCTCCGGGCGGCCGTCATGGTTAACGGTCTGCTCACCATCGTCTCTTAACGTCTCTTCCGTCGGGAGAGGCGCGTTCACGCATGCCGATCCCTTTCGAGGCCTTTGAAGGCCGGGAGAGGCGGGATGAGCTTCAGCGTCAAGACGAACGAATCGGCGCTTATCGCGCTGCAGAACCTGAACGCCACGACGGACCAACTGTCGCAGACCCAGAACCGGATATCCACCGGCCTGAAGGTCAACGGCGCCCAGGACAACGCCGCGGTTTGGGCGATCGCGCAGAACTCCCGGTCCGACGTCAGCTCGCTCGACGCGGTGAAGGACTCTCTGCAGCGCGCGCAATCGACGGTGGACGTGGCCAACTCGGCCGGCGCCACCATCTCCGACCTCCTGAACCAGCTGAAGACCAAGGCGCTCGCCGCCGCGGACGCTTCGCTCCCCACCGTTTCCCGCGCGGCGCTGGCGACCGACTTCAACGCCCTGCGCG
>CAZZZR010000348.1:0-1598 GCA_964658605.1 uncultured Caulobacter sp.
GCATCGACGCCGCGCTGCTCTCGCCGGCGTTCGCGAGCGCCAGCGTCTCTGCGGCGGGAGTGCGGCCCTGGGGGCCGTTGCGCTTCGCCGCCCTGGCGCGCACCGCGCCCACGCCGGTCTACGCGCTGGGAGGCGTCACCGACCGAACGGCGGCCCGCCTGCGACGGGCGGCCGGCATAGCCGCCGTCGAGGGCCTGCTGGCGTAGGCGAAAGGTCTCGATCCTCTCCCCCCGACATGCCGACGCCGCCGGACAGGGGCGGGTCCGGCGGCGTCGGTTCGGCGCGACGGATCGCGCCGGGTATTCGCCGCCCGTCGGGGGACTGGACGGCTGCGAGCGCGGGGGAACGCTCGCCATCCCACCATGTGGTGCGCCGGGCCGTTTCGTAAAGGGGGCGCCGCACGTCACGCTTGCGTCATCGCCTCGGAAGACGAGGGCGAGGGCGCGAGTTCGGTCTTCAGCACGGGCTCCTGCTCGGGCCGCCCGTCGCCCGACATCAGGATCGCCATCCAGCGCGAGCCTTGGAACTGCGCCAGGATGATGATGGCCATCACCGTCAGCGGCGTGGACAGGAACATGCCCGGCACGCCCCACACCGCCCCCCAGAAGGCCAGCGCCAGGAGGATCACGACGGGATCGATGTTCAGGCTGTCGCGCTGCATCTTGGGCTGCAGGATGTTGCCCACCACGAAGAAGATCGCCTGCAGCGCCACGAACAGCGCGATCGCCCGCCAGTAGGCCTCGAACTGCAGCAGCGCGAAGATCGGCGGCAACACCGAGCCGACCAGGCCGCCGAGTACCGGGATGTAGCTCGCGATCAGGATCAGGAACGCCCAGAACAGCGCGTTCTGCAGCCCCAGCAGCTGCATCGCCGCGAACGAGCCGACCGCCATCAGCGCGCCCGTCACCGTCTGGATCCACAGGTAGCGCTCGACGCCGTCGCGGATGCGGAAGAAGACGGCCGCGGCGTGGTCGCGCTCGCTGCGGTCGGGGAACAGGCGGCGCACCTTGCCCTCGAACCCCGCGCGCGAGGCGAGCAGGAAGCCGAGGTAGATCAGCACGTAGAGCAGCCCCGCGCCGATGCTCTGGAACGCGGCGACGAGCTGGCCCAGGTAACGGCTGGGGTTCAGCTGGTCGGCGAGCGACTGCACCGTCGGCGGCACGCTGACGTGGACCAGGCCGGCGATGGAGGCGATCACCGTGTTCAGCCGCGGCGCGTCGTTGACCAGCTGCGTCGCGAAAGCCGCCCCGTTGTCGATCACGATGACCAGCACGGCCATCAGCACCAGCACCATGATCCCGATGGCCAGCGGCAGCGCCGCCCACTCCGGCAGGGCGCGGACGTGGCGGGCGATGAAGCGCGCGAACCCGTCCACCATGACCATCAGGAAGATGGCGAGCGCCAGCGGCGTCAGGATCGCCTGCATCCACGCCAGCGCCGCCCCGGCCGCGACGACGGCCAGGATGACGAGCGTATTGCGCGTCGTCGCCGACTTCATGTGCATCTGCATGGCCGCTCCTGCACCCTGGATACCCGGCCCGGCGCGCGTCGGCCATAGAGCGGGGAACGTCAGCCGGCGAAGGCGGGATGCGAGGCCA
>CAZZZR010000349.1:0-1543 GCA_964658605.1 uncultured Caulobacter sp.
GCTGCGCCACCGCCTGCGCGCGCTGCGCCTGGGCCTGGCGGACGCGGGTGTTCACGTCCACCGGGTCGATCCGCACCAGCACTTGGCCGGGCGCCACATACTGGTTGTCGTTGGCGGCGATGTAGTAGACGCGCCCGGCGATCTGGGGCGCCAGGTGCACGATGTGCGTGTCGATGAAGGCGTCGTCGGTCGACTGGAACTTGCGCGCGTTCAGCCAGAACAGCACCGCCACGATGATCAGGACGACGAGCACCAGGATCCCGCCAATCAGAACGGCGGGACGCTGCAGCAGGCCGGGCTTGTTCTTGCCTTCGCCGTCCCTGCCCCCCTTTTCCTTGTCGCCGCCCTTTCCGCCCCCGTCTTTCTTGTCACCCTCGTCCGAAGACTTGTCGTCCTTGGGTTCGTAGCCGCCGTCGGCCTTGTAGGAGCGGGGGTCCTTGACCTCGGCGGGCGGTTCGGGGTGCGAGCGATCGCCTGCGTCCGGACCGTCCTGCGCCATCTCTACCCCCTCACACGGCGACAAGACCCGCCGAACGCACGGGTGAAAGCGTGACAAGCTCGGCAGAATCCCCGAACGCAACTTTTGTGAGCTGGTTCCTCGATGAAGCCGCGCGTTGCGCGAACGTGTTCCTCAGGCCGCCGCGGCTATGGCCGTCGCTCCTAGCCGCTCCTTCAGGTGGTCTCCCACGCGCATGGCGTTGGCCACGGTGGTCAGCGTCGGGTTCACGGCCGCCGAGGTGACGAAGAAGCTGGTGTCGGTGACGTAGAGGTTGTCGAGCTGGTGCGCCTTGCACCACGGGTCGAGAACCGAGCTCGCCGGATCCTTGCCGAACCGCACCGTCCCCGCCTGGTGCGCCGTGCCGTACAGCGGCAGGAGCGACGAGAACTCCAGGTGGCGCTGGGCGATCGGGTGGGTGTGGCTGACGAAGCCGTCCAGCGCCTGCTGCAGCGTCTTCACCAATCGCTCGTGCCCCTCCAGGTTGTTGTGCTGGTAGTCGACGCAGATGCGGCCGCCGTCGCCCAGCCGCACCCGGTTGTTCGGGTCGGGCAGGTCCTCGGAGATGACCAGGAAGCTCAGCAGCCGCTTGGCGACGGCGTTGAACAGGAAGCCGGGCGCCAGCGCGGGCGGCAGGTACTGCTGAACCTGCCCCTCCAGCGTCTGGGCCGACATGTATTCGAGGAGCTGGATGTGCCCCATCGGATAGTCGAAGCCGCCGCGCGGATCGTTCCAGTAGAAGTCGTTGACCGCCAGCGTCTTGGGAAACTGGAAGTCCATCGCGTCCAGCGTCAGAGACACCATCGCCGTCAAGGTGTGGAAGACGTAGTTGCGGCCGACCTGGTCCGAGCCGTTGGCCAGCCCCGTCGGATGCGCGGCGGTGGCCGAGGCCAAGAGCAGCGCCGCGGTGTTCACCGCGCCGGCGGCCACCACCACGATGTCGCCCGTCCACGTCTCCTCGCCCTGCGCGCTCTCGGAGACGACGGAGGTGACGGTCTTGCCCTCAGGATCGGTGACGAGCTTCACCGCCTTGCGCCCGGTCAGCAG
>CAZZZR010000350.1:0-1543 GCA_964658605.1 uncultured Caulobacter sp.
CCGTCTCGCCCGGCGAGCCGGAGGAGGCGACCGGGGCCGCGCCCATCGCGCCCGCCGGCGGCGAGCCGGGCTTGGCCGTCACCTCGAACGCGCGGCCCGGCCCCAGCACGACCACGCCCGCGACCTCGGCCGGCGGCTTGCCGGGGGTGGCGAACGGCTTGAGCAGGAAGGTCAGGCCGTCCGGCCCCGCGCTGACGCGCTCGGGCGCGGCATGGTCGATCACCGCGCCGTCGTAGGGATAGAACCAGGCGTGGGCGGCGTCGGCGCCCTTGGCGGCGTCGCCGGCGACGGAGAGGCGCAGCGCGGGGGGCGCGCCCTCGGTGGCGAAGGTCGCCGTCACCAGGGCGGCCTTGGGCGCGGCGGCCAGGGTGTCTGCCAGGGGCTTGCCGTGCGTCGGGTCGGGCGCGGGCGAGCCTGCAGCCACCTTGGTCTCCAGCAGCAGGTTCGCGGTTTCGGGAACGCAGATGTCCTTGCAGACGAGGTAGTCGACCTTGGCCTCGATCCGCACCGGCGCGCCCCGCGCGGCGTCGGCGGGGACCTGCAGCGGGACGGGCAGGTAGACCACATCGGAGTAGACGTAGTTCACGAGCGGGCCGGTCGCCTCGTGCGTCGGCGCGGGCCAGACGATGTCGCCGGCGCTCCAGCCCTTGGGCAGGGTCCACGTGATCGTGGTCGGCTCGCCGCTGTCGCCGGGGTTGCGCCAATAGGTGTGCCAGCCGGGCGCCATCTGTTGGCGCACCGCCACGTAGAAGACGCCGCCGGGCGCCGCCGCTGCGGTCTCGGGCGCCAGGACGGAGGTGACGTGGTCGGTCTTGACCGTCGGCGCGGGGGGTGCGGCGGACGGCTGCCCGCGGGCCGGACTGGCCGCGGCGGCGAGCGCCAGGACGGCGAACAGCGCCTTCAGGGATCGGATCACGCTGCGAAGGCCTCCGGCGGTTGCGTCGCCAAGGTCGGCGTCGCGGCCTCCCGGCGCAAGACGTGAGGCTCGACAAGCGGAGCGGGCGCGGGTCAAGTCGCCCGCACGCCTTCCGGAGTCGCCATGCCCGCCCCCTTCGACGCGCTCTCCGTCGGCCAGGTCGCGAGCCTGGGCGTGGCCGCGCTGGACGACCGCGCCATAGAGATGTTCTGCACGGCGTTCGCGCCGGGATGGGAACGCGAGAACGGCGCGCCCGACGCCATGGTCTACGCCCTGTGGTCCAAGCTGGACGTCGAGGCCGCCGCACACTGGCCGCAGACCAAGCGGCTGGGCGTCGACGCCCTGCGTTGGATGCGAAACCCGCCCGCGGGCGAGCTCCTGCGCGGGCGCATGACCATCCTGGCGCTCGATCCTGTGGGCGACGACAAGGGCGTGGTCATCGCCCAGCACGACATCCTGGACGAGGCGGGGCGGCTGGTCTTCTCCTGCCTCACCCGCTCCGTGTTCCGTCGCTGACGCGGCGGGGCGGTGTTCCGCCGCTGACGCCCCTACGCGTTGGCGGCCACGGGCGTGCGCGCGAGGGTGCGGGCGATCAGCTTATCCCAGCCGAACAGCGAGTTCAGGTGC
>CAZZZR010000351.1:0-1501 GCA_964658605.1 uncultured Caulobacter sp.
CGGCTCGATCGCGCTGAGCGAGCTGGCGGCGGTCGCGGGGCTTAGCCGCTTCCACTTCAGCCGCGCCTTCCACAACGCCATGGGCGAGCCGCCGCTGGCCTATGTCGGCCGCCGGCGGCTGGAGACGGCCAAGCGGCTGCTGCGCAACTCCGAGATCGCGGTGGGGGAGGTGGCGCGGCGGTCGGGCTTCGCCTCGCCCAGCCACTTCTCCGACAGCTTCCGGCGGCACACCGGCATGGCGCCGTCGCAGTTCCGCCGCCAGCTCTAGCGCCGGACGGTGAGCGCCCTGCCGCCGGGAGAGCCGGAACTGACGGCGCTGATGCTGGCGAGCCTGGACGGCGACGCGCGCGCCTACCGGGCCTTGCTCGAGGCGCTGCGCGGGCGGTTGCGGACCTACTACGCCCGCCGGATGGGGCGCGACGCGGCCGAGGCCGAGGACCTCGTGCAGGAGACGCTGATCGCGCTGCACGCCAAGCGGGCGACCTTCGACCGCGCGCAGCCGGTGAGCGCTTGGGTCTACGCCATCGCCCGCTACAAGCTGATCGACCACTACCGTCGCAGCGGCCGGAGCCGGACCGTGCCGCTGGAAGACGACGACGCCTTCTCGACGCCCGACGAGAGCGCGGCGGTCGATGCGCGGCGCGACATCGAGCGCGGCATGGAGGCGCTCTCGCCCCGCGCGCGCGACCTTGTCCGCGCGGTCAAGCTGGAGCAGGCCTCCATCGCCGAGACCGCGCAGCGCACGGGCATGAGCGAAACTGCGGTGAAGGTGGCGGTACACCGGGGCTACGCCCGACTCGCCGCCCGCCTGCGGGCGCTGGACCGAGGGACGGGTACCGACGAGGACGCGCCGTGACCTCAGACGCCCTTGGCGCGCACCGGGCTGTAGCGCTCGGGATAGAGCGTCTTCAGCGCCTGCACCTTCTCCAGGTCCCAGGCCTGGATGTAAGGGTGGTCGGGGTGCAGCGCGAAGAAGTCCTGGTGGTAGGCCTCGGCCGGATAGAAGGCCTTGAGCGGGACCACCTGCGTCGCGATCGGCCGCGGGAAGGCGTGGGAGGCGTTCAGCTGCGCCACATACGCCTGCGCCTGGGCCCGCTGGCTCGCGTCGGCCGCGAACACCACCGAGCGATACTGCGAGCCGGAGTCGGGCCCCTGCCGGTCCACCTCGGTGGGATCCAGCGCCACGGAGAAGAAGATGCGCAGGAGCTCCCCGTAGGACACGACCTTGGGATCGAACGTGACCTGCACCGACTCGGCGTGTCCGGTCAGGCCGGTGGAGACGACCTCGTAGTGCGCGGCCGCGCCGGGCCCCCCGCTGTAGCCGGAGATGGCGCGGGTAACGCCCTTCACGTGGCTGAACACGCCCTGCACCCCCCAGAAGCAGCCGCCGGCGAGCACCGCCGTCTGCGTGTGGCCGGCGACCTTCGGTGCGTCGACAGTGGGCGGCGGCAGCACTACCGGCGCCTCGGCGCCGAGCAGCGAGCCCCGGTAGAGCACCGAG